>DASYJZ010000627.1:0-3954 GCA_035995965.1 Longimicrobium sp.
CCTGGTCGAGGAGCCAGAGCTGCTCCTGGGCCAGCGAGAGCGGCGGGTCGCTCCCGTCGCGGGGGCGCGGGAGGATCGCCTCGGAGGGCGCGGCGGGGCCCGGGGGCCGCGCCTTCGCCAGCCGCCGGAGCAGGAGCTCCACCTGGTCGGGGGTGAGCCCTGCCGTGGCCCGGGCCAGGTCGGTCATGCGCCCTCCGCGGCGGCCGCGGGGCCGTCGTCGCCCGCCTCGAGCAACGCGCGCACCTGCGCGGGGTCGAGGTCGCGGACCTCGTCCAGGAGGCCGGCCAGGAGCGCGGGGTCGGCGTCCCGCAGGCGCAGCTCCGCGACCTCGGCCGCCATCTTCGCCACGGTGGGGGCGCGGAAGAGCGCCTGGATGGGGAGCTCCGCCCCCATCTCCTGCCGCACCCGGCCGATCAGCCGCGTGCCCAGCAGCGAGTGCCCGCCCAGGCGGAAGAAGTCGTCGTGCACGCCGATCTCCGCCACGCCCAGGAGCTGCCCCCAGAGCTGCTCCAGCTCGCGTTCCAGCGCGGTGCGCGGGGCTACGTACGGCTCCTCGATCCCCAGCAGCGCGCGGGGGGAGCGGGGGGTGTCACCGTCGTCGGCGGCGGCGGGCTCGGCGGCGGGGGCGCTCACCCAGCGCTCCAGCCGCGCGCGCAGGGCGCCCACGGCTACCGCCAGGTGCGGCGCCGTGGCGCACGCCCAGCTGCGCCGGAAGGCCTCCAGCGCCTCGGGAACGGTCATCGACAGCCCCGCCGGCGCCCGGCCGCCCGCCGCCGCCTCGTCGGGCGAGAGCACGTCGGGCCAGTCGTCCCACCCGGCGCTGAGCCAGGCGGTGCCGCCGGCGCCGTCGCGCGCGGCGGCCAGCGCGTCGAGGAAGGTGTTGGCCGCGGCGTACCCGCCGAAGCCGAACCCGCCCAGCACCGCGCTCATCGAAGACACCAGCAGCACCACCTCGGTCTCGGGGGGAACCACGCGCTCCAGCACGCGGGTGCCCACCACCTTGGCGCGGAACTGCGCCTCGGCGTCGCCACGGGTGAGGGTGGCCAGCCGCCGGTCGAGCGAGGGGCCGTCCAGCACACCCGCGGCGTGGATCACCCCGTCGAGCCGCCCCCAGCGCAGGCGCGCGTCCTCGACCACGGCGCGCATGGCGGCCTCGTCGGCCACGTCCACGGCGGCCACCCGCACCTCGGCGCCGGCCGCCTCCATCTGGCGGATGGCGCGGATGCGGCGGCTGGTGCCGTCGCCGTCGGGGTGGCCGGCGAGCCACGCGTCCCACTCGCCGGGCGGGGGGAAGGGGGTGCGGCGGGTGAGCACCAGCCGCGCGCGGACCCCGCGCGCCAGCCACCCGGCGAGCAGCATCCCCACCCGCCCCAGCCCGCCGGTGACCAGGTAGACGCCGTTCTCCCGCGGGCCCCGCGTGGGGGGCGCGTCGCCGGCGATGGGGGCGGGCTCCCACCCCTGCGCGTAGCGGAGCGCGCCGCGCCATGCCGCCGCCGGCTCGGCCGCCGCCGAGAGGAGCTCGTCCAGGATGCGGCCGGTGCGCCGCTCCCACGCCGCCGTCCCCGGCTCCGCCGCGCCCACGTCGACCGAGCGGCAGGCCAGGCGGCCCTCCTCCTGCCCCATCACCTTGAGCGCGCCCAGCAGCAGCGCCTTCTCGGGCACCACCCGGTCGCCGCTCTCCACCTTCGCGGTCTCGCTCGCGACCACCTGCACCCGCACCGGGCGGAGGCCGCCCTCGGCGTCGAGCGCGGCGGCCAGCGCGCGCAGCGAGTGCCACCCCCGCTCGCCCCAGCGCGCCAGCGCGGCGTCGGGCGCCTCCTCCGGCGCGGCGGGGAGCGCCCAGAAGTGGAGGACGTGGTGCGGCGCCTGGCCGTCGCGCGCCAGCGCCGCGAAGAGGGCGCGGAAGTCGTCGGGCTCGCCCGGCCGCACCGCCCACCCCTCCGGCCCCCGCGCGAAGGCTTCGCCGGGGAGGACCATGGCCACCCGCTGCCCCAGCTCCGCGAGGCGCGCGGCGACCGCCTTCCCCACCCCCTCCTCGTCGGCCAGCACCAGCCACCCCTGCCGCGTGTCCGGCCCCGCGGCCGGGGGCGGCCCCAGCGTGCGCCGCCAGGAGGCGAGGTGGAACCAGTCGCGGAGGTCGGGCTCCTTCACCAGCCCGCCCGCGGCACCCGGCGCGGCGGGGGCGGGGTGCCTGGGCGAGGGGTCCACCCAGAGGCGGGTGCGCTCGAAGGGGTAGGTGGGGAGCGGCACGCGGCGCCGGCGCTCGCCCTGGCGCAGCACGCGCCAGTCGGGCTCCGCCCCCGCCGCCCACAGCCGCCCCAGCGCGGAAAGGTGCACCGCCTCGTCGGCCGCGGCCTCGTACGCGTGGCGCAGCGAGGGCACGATCGGGGGCACCGGGCGCGTCGCGTCGCGCGGACGCTGGCGCACGAAGGTGCCGAGCGTCTGCCCGGGGCCGACCTCCACCAGCACGCGGCCGGGCTCGCGCAGCAGCGTCTCCACCCCGGCGTCGAACTGCACCGTCTCGCAGAGGTGGCGCGCCCAGTACGCCGGGTCGCGCGCCTCGTCGTCCGCGAGCCAGGTGCCGGTGACGTTGGAGAGGAGGGGGATGGCCGGCGGGCGCAGCGCCATCCGCGCGAGCAGCGCCATCAGCCGCTCGGCCACGGGCGCCATCATCGGCGTGTGGAAGGCGTGCGTGGTGGGGAGGAGGCGCGCCACCGCCCCCGCCTGGGCCACGCGCAGGCGCACGGCCTCGACCGCGTCGGCCGGCCCGGCGACCACGCAGGTCTCGGGCGCGTTCACCGCGGCGATCGAGGTGCCGGGCGCCAGCAAGGGGAGCACCTGCGCGGGGGAAAGCGAGACGGCGAGCATGGCGCCGCTGGGGAGCGCCTGGATCCACCGGGCGCGCGCCGCCACCAGCTCCAGCGCGTCGGGGAGGGTGAAGACGCCGGCCACGCAGGCGGCCACGTACTCGCCCAGCGAGTGGCCGATCACCGCCTCGGGCCGGATGCCGCGGTGCTCCCAGAGCTTCGCCAGCGCCCAGCCGGTGACGAACACCGCGGGCTGCGCCGCGTCGGTGCGGTTGAGCCGCTCGCCGGCCGCGTCGGTCTCCGCCCCGCGGCCCAGCATACGCCGCAGGTCCGGCTTCCCGTTCGCGGCGCCGGTCCCGTCGGCTCCCCCGTTGGTGGACGCCGCGTCGGCGGACGGCGCGTCGGGGGGAAAGAGGACGTCGCGGAGGTCGAAGCCCAGGTGCGGCAGGAGGAGCGCGGCGCAGCGGTCCACCTCGGCGCGGTAGACGGGCTCGGCGTCGTACAGTCCGCGGCCCATCCCCGGGTAGTGGTCGCCCAGCCCGGGGAAGAGGAAGGCGATGGACGGGCGGCCGGCCGCGACCCCGTCGGCCATCCGCCCCGGCGCGCGCGCGGCCAGGAGCGCGGCGGCGTCCTCGCCCGCGCGGACGGCGAGGGTGCGGCGGTGCGCGTGCGCGCGCCGCCCCTCGCGCAGGGTGAAGGCCACGTCGGCCAGGGCGAGCTCCGGGTGCCCGCGCAGGTGGGCGGCCAGTCGGTCGGTGGCCGCCTCCAGCGCCGAGGCGGTGCGCGCGGAGAGCGCCAGGAGCTGCCAGGGGCGCGCGGGGGACGCCGGGGGCGGCGCGGGCGCCTCCTCCAGCACGGCGTGGGCGTTGGTCCCGCCCATCCCGAACGCCGACACCCCCGCGCGCAGCGGCGTGCCGTTGCGCCGCTCCCACGGCCGCAGCGCGGCGTTCACGAAGAAGGGCGAGCGCGCGAAGTCGATCTTGGGGTTGGGCGACGAAAAGTGCAACGAGGGCGGCAGCTCGCGGTGGCGCAGCGCCTGGACGGTCTTGATCAGCCCGGCGACGCCCGCCGCGGCGTCCAGGTGCCCCACGTTGGTCTTCACCGAGCCGAGGGCGCAGTATCCACGCTTATCGGTTCCGCGCCGGAA
>DASYJZ010000628.1:0-2610 GCA_035995965.1 Longimicrobium sp.
CTGCTGCGGGCCTTCATCCTGCGCCGGCTGGAGCTGATCGCGCACGGGATCGGCGACGTGGTGCTGCTGGGGTCGATGCACTGCTCCGGCACGCTGCGCATCAAGGAGTTCCTCACGCGCAACGGCCATCCGTACACCTACGTCGACCTGGACCGCGACCCCACCGTGGAGGAGATGCTGGACCACTTCCACGTCTCCTTCGACGACGTGCCGGTGCTGATCTGCCGGGGCGAGGTGGTGCTGCGCAACCCGAGCAACCTGCAGATCGCCGACACGCTGGGGTTCAACGAGGCCATAGACCGCACCCACCTGCGCGACGTGGTGATCGTCGGCGCGGGGCCGTCGGGGCTGGCGGCGGCGGTGTACGGCGCGTCGGAGGGGCTGGACGTGCTGGTGCTGGAGACCGCCTCGCCCGGCGGGCAGGCCGGCTCGAGCTCGCGGATCGAGAACTACCTGGGCTTCCCCACCGGGATCTCGGGGCAGGACCTGGCGGCGCGCGCCTACACCCAGGCGCAGAAGTTCGGCGCGCAGCTCGTGGTCGCGCGGGGCGCCCGGAAGCTCGCGTGCGACCGGAAGCCCTACGCGATCGAGATGGACGACGGCACGCGCGTGCCCGCCCGCACGGTGATCATCGCGACCGGCGCGGAGTACCGGAAGCCGCCGTGCGAGGAGCTGCTGCGCTTCGAGGGCGCCGGCGTGTACTACGGCGCCACCTTCATCGAGGCGCAGGTGTGCCGCGGCGAGGAGGTGATCGTGGTGGGCGGGGGCAACTCCGCGGGCCAGGCCGCGGTCTACCTGGCGCAGACGGCCCGGCGGGTATACGTGCTGGTGCGCTCCGGCGGGCTGTCGGCGAGCATGTCGCGCTACCTGATCCGGCGCATCGAGGACAACCCGGCCATCGAGCTGCGGACCCACACCGAGCTCTCCGACTGCGAGGGGGACACCCACCTGGAGCGCGTCTCCTGGACCGACCATCGCACGGGCGAGGAGGAGAGCCACCCCATCCGCCACGTCTTCGTGATGACGGGCGCCGCGCCCACCACCGGGTGGCTGGACGGGTGCGTGGCGATGGACGAGAAGGGCTTCGTCAAGACGGGTCCGGACCTCTCCTCCGACGACCTGGTGGCGGCGAAGTGGCCGCTCCCCCGCTCCCCGCACCTG
Organism: Longimicrobium sp.; assembly: GCA_035995965.1. GTDB lineage: Bacteria > Gemmatimonadota > Gemmatimonadetes > Longimicrobiales > Longimicrobiaceae > Longimicrobium. The sequence goes on from DASYJZ010000628.1 coordinate 1,162, forward strand.
CTGGAGACCAGCCTCCCCGGCGTCTTCGCGGTCGGCGACGTGCGCGGCGGCAACGTCAAGCGCGTCGCCTCCGCCGTCGGCGAGGGCTCGATCGCCGTCTCCTTCGTGCACCGGGTGCTGCAGGAGTGACCGTCGAAAACGCCCCCGAGGCGCGACCGCATCCTTGCCTCGCCGATCCCCTGCACGCTAAGGTTTGACACGCGTCGACTTCAGATCCGCACGCGTTCCATCCCCCAACTCGCTCTTTCCCGTCGATCCCGATGACTCGAACCCAGCGCGCCCTTCTTCCCTACCTGCTGGGCGGGGCCGCCGTGGTGGTGCTCACCGCGGGGATCCGCGCCGCGGCGGGGGTGCTGAACCCGGTGCTGATGGCCGGCTTCCTCGCGCTCCTGCTGCAGCCGCTGACGAAGCGCCTGCGGGGCGTGGCGGGAGGCGCCGCCGTGGGGCTGGTGGTGCTCGCGCTGATCGTGGCGGGGCTGGTGCTGGTGGGGTTCGTGGGGGTGTCGCTGCGGCAGGTCGCGGTGGAGATCCCGGGGTACGGCGCGCGCCTGGAGCAGCTCTCGGGTTCCGTCACCCGCATGCTGGAGGCGCGCGGGATCGACGCGGCGGGCTACGTGCAGTCGGCGCTGCGCGGGCCGCAGCTCGGGCGGGCGGTGCTGAACGCGACCGGCGCGGTGGCGAGCGCGTTCGGCAACATGGTGCTCACGCTCTTCATCTTCGCTTTCATGCTGGGCGGGATGTGGGAGATGGAGCGCCGCGCCAGCAAGCGGGCGCGCGACCACAGCCCGATGGCCGCGCGCTTCCTGGCGTTCTCGGACACGCTGCGCGGGTACATGGGCGTGCGGGCGGTGCTGGGCCTCGCGGCCGCGGTGCTCGACTACCTGGTGCTGCTGATGCTGGGGGTGGAGCACGCGCTGCTCTGGGGCGTGCTCGCGTTCCTGCTCAGCTTCGTGCCCAACATCGGCTTCGCGCTGTCGATGCTCCCGCCGATGCTGCTGGGGCTGCTGGAGCACGGCTGGGTGACCGCGGTGGTGGTGTTCGTCGCCTACGAGGTGATCAACACGGTGATCGACAACGTGATTGGCCCGCGCTTCGTAGGGAAGCAGATGAACATCTCGGCGCTGTTGAGCTTCCTCTCGGTGCTGTTCTGGACCTGGCTGCTGGGGCCGACCGGGGCGATCCTGGCCGTGCCGCTCACGGTGCTGGTCCGCGACCTCGCCGAGAGCGCCGCCGAGGGGCCCGATGCGACCCCGACCCTCATCGTGACCGAGCCGCTCTGAACAACAATCTCACGCAGAGCCGCGGATTCTGCGGCTCTGCGTGAGATTGTTGTTTTTCCCGGATCGACGATCAACCCAGCGGCCGGGACTCGCGCAGCATCCGGCGAAGCTGTTCCTCGTCGAACTCGATCACCTGCTCCTCGGCGTCGGCCTCGTCGCCGGGGCGCTC
>DASYJZ010000629.1:0-7722 GCA_035995965.1 Longimicrobium sp.
GCCATCGCCAGCCGGAAGCCCGTCCCCTCCGTCCCCAGCACGTGCGACGCGGGGACGCGCACGCCGTCGAAGCGCAGCCGCGCCTGGGCGTACGGCGCGGTGCCCATCGTCTGCTGCATCTCTTCCACCACCACGCCCTCCATCTCGCGGCGATCCACCAGGAACGCGGTGACGCCGCCGCGCGTCCCCTTCTCCGGGTCGGTGACGGCGACCACCGTCACCAGCTCCGCGCTCGCGCCGTTGGTGATGTAGTGCTTCACCCCGTCGATCACCCAGTCGTCGCCGTATCGCACGGCGCGGGTGGCGATGCGCCCCGCGTCGGATCCTGCCTCGGGCTCCGTCAGCGCGAAGGCGGTGGTGAGCTCGCCGCGCGCGATCGCGGGGACGTAGCGCCGCTTCAGCTCGTCCGACCCCACCGTCATCAGCGCCGACACGCCGATGCCGTTGGAGAGCGTGAGCGGCGCCAGGAAGCCGTGGTGCGCCCGCGCCAGCTCCTCGTGCACCAGCACCTGGGCGAAGGTGTGGTGCCCCAGGCCGCCATATTCGGTGGGGATGGTGATGCCGTAGAGGCCGGCCTCCTTCAGCCGCCGCAGCCCCTCGTCGGGGACGGTGCCGGTGCGCAGGATCTCGCGCTCGGCGGGGATCAGCGTCTCGTCGACGATGGCGCGCGCGGTCTCGCGCAGCGCCTCGATCTCGGGAGTGGAGCGGGGATCCATGGGGGCGCGGCGGATGGGGAGGGAGGGGACTTCGCCGCGCTGAATCTCACCGCGGGCCGCTCCCGCGCAAGCGGCCGCGCCGTGGAGGCTCGCCGCGCTCCGTCCCGTAGGCGTCCGCGGGAAAACGGACCCGCGGGCGGAGGGTGTCGAGAGGGAAGAGGGTGCTCCCGGCGGGAGCGGTCGCCGTCCCCGGGACCTTGCGACGATACGGCACGGCTGCCCTGGCGGCGGCGTCACGCCTCGCCAGCCACCCGGGCTTGAGCAACTCCGCCGCGAGCGCCCCGAGGGTGTCGACCGGGAACACGGTGCTCTCGGCGGCGTGCTTCACGGCCGAGATGCCGGACGCCCGCGGGTCGAACGGCACGGACGCAGTCGAAGCGCGGCCGGCGCGGTGCTCAATCCCGCCGAGGAGGTCGGCGGCGACCCCCGTGACGGCGATCATGCCGACGATCATCACCGCGTTCGCCACGGTCGCGCCCGCCTGCGCGAACCCCAGGCGGGCCCGGGAGACGCCGAACAGCTTGGGGAGCGCGGTCTGCGGGAGCACGAAGAGCGCGTAGAGCCAGAGCACGAGGCAGCCGGCGAAGATCCATGGGTGCTCGATGCCGGCCACGGCCATCCCCACCAGCGGGATGAGCGCGAAGCCGTTCAGGTAGAGCATGAACTTGGTCAGCACCTCCGTCTCGATCGTCCCGCCCAGCAGCCGGGAGACGGCCGCGGCGTACATCCAGGCGGCGCCCACCACCAGGGCTAGGATGAGCGGCTCGGCGAAGGAGCCCGGGAGCGTCGCGTCGCGGCCGAAGATGGGGACGGGGATCCGCGGGAACACGTCCACCCCGCAGGCCCAGGCGCCCACGAAGCTGAGCGTGTAGATCAGCACGAAGTACTTCACCGCGTTGGGCACGCCGTGGGGCTTGTGGCTCACCCGCCGCCAGGCCGGCGCGAGGAAGAACGGGAAGCTGGTGAGCCCCCGCTGCCGCTTCAGCACGCCGCTGAAGAAATGGCGGGGGGACACCAGGATCAGCCAGGTGGTCTTCCCCAGCGCGAACAGGTTGTGCAGCGGCCCCTCCACCATGTCGGACCAGAGGATCTCGAGCACGGTGTCCTGGGTGCCGTGCAGCGGCTCGCCGCAGCGGCTGCAGTAGTGGCCCGTGTCCTCGAACCCGCAGTTCCCGCAGCTGCCGCCCGCACGCCGCGTGCGCTGGCGCGGCACCTTCGCTGGAGCGTCCGCGGAAATCGCGGGCGCGTCGGCGCCGTCGAGGCTGGAGGGGTCGATGGAGGTGGTGCTCATGAGGATGGCTTCGAGGATTCCCGTCCGCGGCGCTGGGGAAGGATACTCCCGTTTGCAGCAATGCCGGTGCCGGGGCGCGCGCATTCCCCCATCGCAGGAAATCGCCCGATCTCGCGCCGGGATGGCGCCAACGCGTGTGGCGGCCCTGTCCCACCCGGGACGGCACCGCCACGATGGAGCCACGGCATGACGATCCACGGGGGTGCTCGCCCGCGGCCCTCCTTCCGACGGGTTGGAAACCCGCCGCTGGAACGGCACGAAGTCCGCCTGCGCGGACTGCGGCCCATCCCCCGACGCGGTGTCCTCACCTCCTGCGGGTACGGGAGGGGTGGCGGGCCTGAGCGCGCCGAAGAGGGCGCTGAGCCGGAATGCGCCATGATCACCGTCCACCGATGAGCGTGGCTCAGAAATTTCCAGTATTTTCAGGGCAAATCTCCCAGGTTACATTGCTCCTACCGACCGTCGCGACATCCTCGTCGGCAACCCGCTTGGGAGCCCGTGCGCGTGCCAGCAGCCACCCTTCGCGAGCTGTTCGACCTGACGGGGCGCGTGGCCCTGGTGACCGGCGGCGGGCGCGGGCTGGGCGAGCAGATCGCCTCCGGGCTGGCGCAGGCGGGCGCATCCGTGGCCGTGGCGTCGCGCAAGCTCGCGGCGTGCGAAGAGGTCGCCGCCGCGCTTCGCGAGGCCCACGGCGCGCGGACGATGGCGCTCCGCATGGACGTCTCGTCCGAAGACGACGTGCGCGCCGGGTTCGACGCGGTGGAGGCGGAGCTGGGGCCGGTGGACCTGCTGGTGAACAACAGCGGCACCGCCTGGGGCGCGCCTGCCGCCGAGATGCCGCTGGACGCGTGGCGGCGGGTGATGGACGTGAACGCCACCGGCGCCTTCCTCTGCTCGCGCGAGGTGGGCCGGCGCCTGATCGGACGCGGCGCCCCGGGCGCGATCCTGAACGTCGCCTCCATCGCCGGCCTGCGCGGCTCGCCGCCCGAGGTGCTCGACGCGGTGGGCTACAGCGCTTCGAAGGGCGCGCTGGTGGCGCTGACGCTCGACCTGGCGGTGAAGTGGGCGCGCCACGGCATCCGCGTGAACGCCGTCGCCCCCGGCTTCTTCCCCACGAAGATGACCGAGGCCGTCCTGGCGCACGCCGAGCAGGCCATCGCGCGCACCGTCCCCCTCGGCCGCGTCGGCGGCGACACGGAGCTGATGGGCGCCGCCGTGTTCCTCCTCTCGCCCGCCGCGAGCTACGTCACCGGCCAGGTGCTCGCCGTCGACGGCGGGATGACCGCGGCGTAGGAGGACGAGACGGCGCGGGAGGATGCGGTGCACTTCGGCGGCCGCGGCGCCGCCCTCTCCCTGCGCCTGAGAGCGCAAACCCTCTCCCGTACCGGGCGAGGGTGGAGGTCCCGGCATCGTCCTCCCTGCGTAGGGTTGTGCGAGGGCAGACGCAGCGCGGCCGGTGCGGATAACGCAGGCGCCTGAGAATCCAACCCTCCCGGTACGGGGGGGTGGCGAGCCTAAGCGAGCCGGGGGGGCCAGCCGAGGAAGGCGCCGAGCCATGGTGCAGTGCTGCGGCGCACGTGGGAAGCTCCCCGTGATGCATCCGGTTCCATCAACCGAAGTCCGAACACCTTTCAGGAGCTACGGATGGCAGCCACGCTGACCGAGGAGACGGTCGCCACCCCCGTCCGCATGGACGTGGAAGACGGGATCGCGATCATCCGCCTCAACCAGCCCGGGAAGCCGGTCAACGTCATCTCCGCGGAGCTGGTCGCCGCGATGCACGACATCCTCCAGCGCCTGGAGGAGGGCGGCGAAGGGGTGCGCGCCGCCGTGATCATCTCCGGCAAGAAGGGGAGCTGGATCGCCGGCGCCGACATCGAGCAGTTCCGCGACTTCAAGACGCCGGCGGACGGCGAGCGCGCCAGCCGCGAGGGGCAGAAGCTGCTCTCCCGCCTGGAGCGGCTGGTGATGCCGACGGTCGCGGCGATCGACGGCGCCGCGCTCGGCGGAGGGCTGGAGACAGCGCTGGCCTGCACGTACCGCATCGCCACCGACTCGCCGAAGACGAAGCTTGGCCTCCCCGAGGTGCAGCTCGGCATCATCCCCGGCGCGGGCGGGACGGCGCGGCTGCCGCGGCTGATCGGGCTGGCCGCGTCGCTCGACCTGATGCTCACCGGCAAGCAGCTCGACGGCCGCCGCGCCCGCGGCACCGGATTGGTGGACGAGACCGTCCCCGCCCCCGTTCTCCTGCGCGAGGCGAAGCGTGCCGCGCTCGCCCTGGCCGACGGCAAGCTCAAGCCCAGGGGCGCGCGCCGCCGCGGCTCGCCCAAGTTCGCCGAGAACCTCCCCGGGCTGCGCGGGTTCATCTTCCGCAAGGCGCGCCAGGGGGTGGTCGGCAAGACGCACGGGCTCTACCCTGCGCCGCTGCGCCTCCTCCAGGTGGTGGAGCGCGGGCTGGACAAGCCGGTGGACGAGGCGCTGGAGCTGGAGGCGCGGGCGTTCGGCGAGCTGGCGGTGACGCCCGAGGCGCGCTCGCTGGTGCACCTCTTCTTCGCCAGCACCGCGGCCAAGAACGACCCGCCCATCCCCGCGGGCACCAGGCCGAAGGACGTGGACCAGGTGGCCGTGGTCGGCGCCGGCTTCATGGGCGCGGGGATCGCCGCCGTCAGCGCCGAGGCGGGGATCGCCGTGCGGCTGAAGGACGTAGCGCCAGAGGCCGCGGCGAAGGGGCTCAAGACCGCGCGCGACACCCTGATTAAGCGCGCGAAGCGGAAGAAGGCCCGCCCCTTCGAGATCACCGCCGTCATCGACCGCGTGGCCGCCACCACCGAGTACACCGGCTTCCACACCGCCGACATCGTGGTCGAGGCGGTGTTCGAGGAGGTGGCCGTGAAGCACGCGGTGATGAAGGAGATCGAGGCGCACATCGGCGACGGCACCGTGCTCGGCTCCAACACCTCGACCATCCCCATCGCCAAGCTGGCGGAGGCGTCGAGCCGGCCGGACCACGTGATCGGGCTGCACTTCTTCTCCCCCGTGGACAGGATGCCGCTGCTGGAGATCATCACCCACCCGGGCACCGCCCCGTGGGTGACGGCCACCAGCCACGCCTACGGGAAGAAGATCGGCAAGACGCCGATCATCGTGAACGACAGCCCGGGCTTCTTCGCCAACCGCATCCTCAGCCCCTACATGGCCGAGGCGGCGCTCCTGCTGCAGGAGGGCGTGCGCATCGAGGACATCGACGGGGCGATGGTGGGCTGGGGCTACCCCGTCGGCCCCATCACCCTCTACGACGAGGTGGGGCTGGACGTGGCGCAGAAGGCGGGGAAGATCATGGCCGAGGCCTTCTCCGACCGCATGGTCCCGGTCGACGTGATCGAGAAGATGGTGGGCGACGCACGCCTGGGCCGGAAGAACGGCAGGGGCTTCTACAAGTTCGGGGACGACGGGAAGAAGACCGGCGTCGACGAGGCCGTCTACGCCCTGATCGGCAACCCGGCGCCGAAGCCGATGGAGCGCGCGGAGATCCAGGACCGGCTGGGACTGATGATGGTGAACGAGGCCGTGCGCACCCTGGAAGAGGGCGTGCTGCACAGCGCCCGCGACGGCGACGTGGGGGCGGTGATGGGGATCGGCTTCCCACCCTTCCGCGGCGGCCCGTTCTGGTACGTCGACACGGTCGGCGCCGCGGACGTGGTCAAGCGCCTGCGCGCGCTGGAGGCCAGGCACGGCAAGCGCTTCGCGCCGGCGAAGCTGCTGGTGGAGCACGCCGAGGGCGGCCTCCGGTTCTTCCCCGACGAGTAGGGAGCCGCGTGCCCGCAGCCCCCGTCCAGGTCGCCCCCGGCGTCCACCGCGTCTCCGTGCCGCTGCCGTTCCCGCCGCACGAGGTCGCGGCGTGGCTGATCGAGGGCGACGCGGGGCACACCCTGGTGGACACGGGGATCGACACCCCGCCGGCGCGCTACGCCCTGCGCGAGGCCGCGGAGCACGTGGGGGTGACGCCCGAGAGCCTGGCGTACGTCGTCCTCACCCACGCGCATCCGGACCACTACGGGCTGGCCGGGCCGGTGCGCGATTGGAGCGGCGCGAAGGTGGCCATCCACGAGGCGGAGGAGGCGCTGGCGCGCCGCTTCGTGGACCGCTGGCCCGAGGACCGGGTGGGCGCGGCGGCGGCGTTCGCGCGGCTGGGCGTGCCCGCGTTGGTGGTCCCCGCGTTCCTGCGGGCGAGCGACGTGATCCACTCCTTCTACACGCGCTTCCATCCCGACATCCTGCTCCGGGGCGAGCGCGGGCCGCTGCCGGGGGGCGGGGGATGGGAGTGGATCCACACGCCGGGGCACTCGCCCGGGCACGTGACGGTGCACCACCCGGAGCGGCGCATCCTGATCACGGGCGACCACGTGCTCCCGCGCATCTCCCCCAACGTGGGCGCCGACCTGTACGCCGACGAGCCGCTGTCGGACTACCTGGACTCGCTGCTGTCGCTGCGGCGGCTCCCGGTGGACCTGGTGCTCCCCTCGCACGGCGAGCCCTTCGCGGACCTGGTGCCGCGGATCGACGCGATCCTGCGCCACCACGCGGACCGCAACGAGCAGATCGTGGCGCTCCTCGCGGCCGGCTCGCTCCCGGCGTACGGCGTGGCCCACGCGCTCTTCGGCGACCTCCCGGCGGACAACCTGCTGCACGCCGTGCGCGAGACGCTGGCGCACCTCCTCTACCTCGAGCGCCACGGCCGCGTGTCGCGCACGACGACGGGGGAGGTGGAGCTCTGGTCGCTCGTCTGAGACGGGGGTTCGATCGGGTTGGGAAGGCGACGGTTGGAAAGGCCACGGGTCGGAAAGGCGACGGGTTGGAAACCCGCCGCTGGAACGGCACGAAATCCGCCTTCGCGGATTATGCGTCCGCCGTGGCGCACGTCGGTGACATTCCCTCCGCCGCCACATTGCACGGGTCGGCGCGAAGCCTGCGGTCGAGTCCGCGAAGGCGGACCTGGTGCAGTTACAACGCCGGGTTTCCAACCCGGCGGAATTGGCGGCCTTCGGACACATTCAGGAGCACCTCGCATGGCGGAGAATTGGCAGGACAACCTCGTCGACACACCGGAGGGGATCGCGCAGATCTGGCGCGAGGTGAAGCGCATCGCGGTGCTGGGGATCAAGACCGAGGCGCAGGCGGGGCAGCCCGCCTTCTACGTCCCCGAGTACCTGCAGCACGCCGGGTACGAGGTCATCCCGGTGCCCGTCTACTTCCCCGATGCCACGCACATCCTGGGGCAGCACGTCTATCGCAAGGTGGCCGACATCCCCGGCGAGGTCGACATGGTGAACGTGTTCCGCCGCGGCCAGGACGTGCCGCCCCACGTGGACGACATCCTCGCCGCGAAGCCCAAGGTGGTGTGGATGCAGAGCGGCATCCGCAACGACGATGCGGCCCGCCGCCTCGCCGAGGCCGGCATCCGCGTGGTGCAGGACCGCTGCGCCATGGTCGAGCACCGCCGCAGCGCATAGCGCGTCGCGGTGCACTCATGGACTGAAAACGGCTCGCGTCGATGTGGCGCGAGCCGTTGTTGTTGATCCAGGCGACTACGGTCCTCGCAGCCGCGGCGGCGGATGGTTCCTGGACTCGATCGCCGCTGCCGCCGTGCAGATGCCGAGGTCAGGAGGTCCCACCCGTCGCAACTCAACGGTGTCATCGGGTGGCTGCGGCGAGTTG
>DASYJZ010000630.1:0-5697 GCA_035995965.1 Longimicrobium sp.
CTGGCGGTCGGCTTCCTCCCGGTGGCCGAGTGGGCCACGCGGGTGACGACCAACCAGACGCTGCAGGAGCTGGCGGACCCCAAGCACCCGCTGCTGCAGCGGCTCTCGCTCGAGGCGCCGGGGACGTACGCGCACACCATCAGCGTCGCCAACCTGGCCGAGGCGGTGTGCACGGCGATCGGCGCCAACGCGCTGCTGGCGCGCGTCGGCGTCTACTACCACGACATCGGCAAGGTGGTGAAGCCGCAGTACTACATCGAGAACCAGCCGCGCGGACGCAACCCGCACGACAAGCTGAAGCCCTCGATGAGCGCGTCGATCGTGCGCAGCCACGTGGCCGAGGGGCTGAAGCTGGCTGAGCAGCACCGCCTGCCCGACGCGGTGAAGGCCTTCATCGCGCAGCACCACGGCACGCAGCCCATCTCCTTCTTCCTGCAGCAGGCCAAGGCGAGCGAGCCCGGCGCCCGCCTGGACCCGCGCGAGTTCGCCTACCTGGGACCGCGCCCGCAGACCAAGGAGACGGCGGTGGTGATGCTCGCCGACTCCGTCGAGAGCGCCGCGCGCGTCCTCGCCGACCCCACCCCGGAGCGCATCCGCGAGCTGGTGGACCGGATCGTCAACGCGAAGATCGCCGCCGGCCAGCTCGACCAGTCGCCGCTCACCCTGCGCGAGATCAACCGCGCGAAGGACGTCCTCGCCCGCGCCGTCTCCAGCATGTACCACCACCGGGTCGACTACCCCGCGTCCGCCGTCCCGGGGAACGGGTCGGGGGATGCGGCCATGGGCGTGCCGGAGGTCGCGGTCGGATCGGCCGATGGCGGCGCCGCGAAGGCCGACGGGTCGGCGCCGGGGGACGGCGCCCCACCGCCCCCCGCGTCCACGGGCGACGGCGGCGCACCCGCCCAGCCCGCCGCGACCGGCTCGGCGGGGAGATGATGGGGATGGATGGGATCGAGGTGGACGTGAACGTCGGCGAGGGCGTGGCTCCGCCGGTGGACGCGAGGCGCGTCGAGGCCGCCGTGCGCCACGTGCTGCGCGGGGAGGGCGTCGCCGCCGCCGAGATCTCGGTCGCGCTGGTGTCGGACGAGGAGATCGCCTCGCTCAACCAGGACTATCTCAAGCACGAAGGCCCCACCGACGTCATCTCCTTCGCCCTGCACGAGCCCGGCGAGCCCCCGCTCGGCGACGTCTACGTCGGCGTCGAGCAGGCCGTCCGCCAGGCCGCCGAGTTCGGCGCCACGCCGGCTGACGAAGTCCTGCGTCTCGCCATCCACGGCACCCTCCACGTCCTCGGCTGGGAGCACCCCGAGGGCGCCGGGCGCACGGAGAGCGAGATGTTCATCCGCCAGGAAGTGCTGCTGCGGCGCTTTGTCGACGCAGCGTCCGAGTAGGAGGGGGAACGCATCCACGTCCGTTGCTTCGTGCGACGGGGGACCACAGCCAGCCGCTCTCGCCCGCCGAAGCTCGGCGGGCGCTGTCGTTTTCGGGGGATGCGCGGTTGCGGGAGGCGCGGCGGGACGCGAATGTTGCCGCCTGCTGTCCGCTCTCCGCTCAGTCGTCGTCTCGTCTCCCGATGCCGCGCATTCGCGGCGCCGCGGGACAGTCTCGTCCCCCGGTTGCGACATCCGGTGGGGTGCGGGGATCTTAGCAGGGCGGCGGCTGTACACGAGCAGCGCCGCCGCCGTCCCCGAGGGCGGCGAACGAACGACCACGCGAGGTGATCCCCCTGGCTACCGCGGAAAAGGAAATCGAGGCACTCCTCGGCGACGCGGCGGCGCTGCGCGCGCAGGTGCAGCGGCGCATCGTCGGGCAGGAGCAGGTGCTCGAGGAGGTGATCATCGCGCTGCTCGCGGGCGGACACGCGCTGCTGGTGGGCGTGCCGGGGCTCGCAAAGACGCTGCTGGTGCGCACGCTGGCGCAGGCGCTGGAGCTCGAGTTCAAGCGCGTGCAGTTCACCCCCGACCTGATGCCGGGCGACATCACCGGCACCGAGGTGATCGAGGAGGACCGCACCACGGGGCGGCGCGCGGCCCGCTTCATCCGCGGCCCCGTCTTCACCCAGGTGCTGCTGGCCGACGAGATCAACCGCACGCCGCCCAAGACGCAGGCCGCGCTGCTGGAGGCCATGCAGGAGGGCCGCGTGACCGCCGGCGGCGAAGACCTCATCCTCCCGCGGCCGTTCTTCGTGCTCGCGACGCAGAACCCGATCGAGCAGGAGGGGACGTATCCGCTCCCCGAGGCGCAGCTCGACCGCTTCATGCTCGACATCCGGCTGGACTACCCGAGCGCGGACGAGGAGGTCGAGATCCTGCGCTCCACCACCGGCACGGCCGACGCCGACATCCGGCCCGTGCTCGACGCCGAGCGGGTGCTGACGCTGCAGCGCTGGGTGCGCGAGGTGCCGGTGGCCGACAACGTCTTTCGCTACGCCGCCTCGCTGGTCCGCGCGACCCGTCCGGGTGACGCCGCCGCGGTGGACGACGTGAAGCGCTGGGTGCGCTGGGGAGCCGGTCCGCGCGCCGGGCAGGCGCTCATCCTCGGCGCCAAGGCGCGCGCGCTACTCGCCGGCCGCTTCCACGTCACTCCCGACGACGTGCGCCGGGTGGCGCTTCCGGTGCTCCGCCACCGCGTGCTGGTGAACTTCCACGCCGAGGCCGAGGGCGTCTCGACGGACGACGTCGTCGCGCACCTGCTGCAGGCCGTGGAGCCGCCCCGGAGCGGGCTGGTGTGATGGAGACCGAGCCGGGGAGCCTGGCCTCCGACGGAAGGGGGCGAATGAATTCGACGTCGCGGCGTCGCGGCAACACCGGCCGTGTTTTGTTCGCGACGATGCGAATAAATTCGCGGCTACAACGGCACGAAGTCCGCCTTCGCGGACTCCCGGCCGCGGAGCATCCGCGCCCCGGGTGCGCGGATCTCAGGCGGGCGCATCCGAAGTCGGAACTGCCCCCGGTCCGCTGGTCGACGCGAGGGGCCATTTCGTCTTCGCCCGTCGGCCGGGTGCTCGTCGACCTCGGCCGCGCGTGGCCAGTGTCGCGCTCCTCTGTCACGGGTGCGCGGAAGGCTGCAGTCCGCGAAGGCGGACTTCGTGTCGTTGTTGCGGCGAATTCATTCGCCCGACATCTCGGGGCATCGGCTGATCCCACGGTTCGCCGGGATCTCGGCTCGTCGAGCCCATGACCGTCCGCTCCGACTTCCTGCCGCCGGGGCTGCTGGAGCACCTGGGCGGGCTCGAGCTGGTGGCGCGGACGGTGGTGCGCGGGTTCCAGGCGGGGATCCACCGCTCCCCGCTGCGCGGCGCCGGCGAGGACTTCGCCAAGCACCGCGACTACCAGCAGGGCGACGACGTCCGCTACCTCGACTGGAAGCTGTACGCGCGCACCGACCGGCTGTACGTCCGCGAGTTCGAGGAGCGCTCGAACCTGCAGGCGTACCTGGTGGTCGACGCCTCCGCGTCGATGGACTACGCGGGCGCCGGGGGCGTGTCCAAGCTGCGCTACGCCAGCTACCTGGCCGCCGCCCTCGCGCACCTGATGATCGGCGCGGGCGACGCGGTGGGACTCGCGGCCTTCGGCGCGGAGCCGCGGCTGCTGCTGGCGCCGAAGGCGCGCAAGGGCCATCTCCACGACCTGATGCTGAACCTGGAGCGGCTTCGCCCGGGCGGCACGGCGGGCGCCGCAGACCTCCTGGACCGCCTGGGCACGTCGATGCGCCGCGGCGGGCGCGTGATCCTCGTCTCCGACCTGCTGGAGGACGACGGCGGCGAGGCGCTGGTCGCCGCCGCCGGCCGGCTCAGCGCGCGCGGCGACGAGGTGATCGCGCTGCGCGTGCTCACGCCGGAGGAGTCGGGCGATGCGGCGCCGGACGCGGGGCTCTTCTTCGACCCCGAGCACCCGCGCCGCGAGGTCCCGGCGACGCCCCGCGGCGATGCCGGGTACGCGCCGCGGGTGGCGGCCTACTATGCCTCGCTGGCGGACCGGCTGCGGGAGCGCGCGGTGGAGTACGTCCCCGTCTCCACCGCCGAACCGGTGGAGCAGGCGCTGGTCGCCTGGATCAACCGCCGGCGCGGCTGAGCCGGTGCTCACCTTCGGCTCCCCCGCGTTCCTGCTGGCCGGCGCCCTCGCCGCACTGGTCCCGCTCGCGCTCCACCTGATCCGCCGGCGTCCGCCTTCGCGCGCGCCGCTCCCCACGGCCCGCTTCCTCTCCCCCGATCCGCGCACCTCCGTCCGCGTCGGCCGGCCCACGGACCTGCTGCTGCTGGCGCTGCGGATGCTGCTGCTGGTCCTCGCCGCCGCGGCGTTCGCGCGGCCGGTCTGGCGTCCCGCGGCCCGGGGCTCCGCGACCGTGGTCCTGCTCGATCGCGGCGCCGCGATGGCCGGTGGAGATGCGTGGCCGCACGCCGTTGCCGCGGCGCGGCAGCGTCTGCTCGCTCTGCGTGGAGATGCGCTCGGTTCGCTGGTGCTGTTCGATTCCGCCGCGACCGTCATCCCGCCCTCCCGCGTCACCCCCGCGCTGTTCGATTCGCTGGCGGCGGCGCGTCCGACCGCGGGCTCGTCTCGCTTCGCCGCCGCCCTGCGCGCGATCCCCGCGGCCGTCGGTGGACTGCGGGAGGCGGATTCGCTGCGGGTGGCGCTCGTCACGCGGCCTCGCTGGCACGGGTGGAGCGACGGACTCGGTCCGCTTCGCCACGCGGTCTGGCCCGGCGCAATCGAGTTGGTCGAGCTGCCCGATCTGGATGCGGGGGATGGGGAGATCGTCGCGGAGAACGTGAAGGCGAAAGAGGCCATCTACTTCGCGGACGCGCTCGACCGGCTGTCGTACGCGAAGCCGGCGCTCGAGGCGACGGGATGGCGGGTGCGCCTGGCGATCCCATCCGCGGATGCAGTGCTGGACAGCGCGCGGCTGATGGTCGTCCGGCGCGCGGTGCCGGCGGGGGTGGCGGCGGCGCTCACCCGCGCGGCGACCGCGGGAGCGACGGTGGTCGTGACCGCGCCGGCGGCGGCATCTCTGCGCGGCTTCATCCCGTGGGCGGGTGCGATGCGCGTCGACAGCGGCGGCGGGGGAATGTGGCTCGCCTCGGGCCCGCACGTCTCGGGCACGGCGATGCGCGTGTCAGGGGATGCGGCGCGGGGCGCGGCTGTGATCGCGTCGTGGGACGACGGCCGGCCGGCGGCGGCGGCGCGGAGGCTCGGCCGCGGCTGCGTCGTCTTCGCCGCGACGGATCTGGACCGGGGGGAGATGACGCTCGACGCGGAGTATCCCCGGCTGCTCGACGGGCTCGCGCACGGCTGCGAGCCCTCGGACGGCCCGTCCTCCATCGACCGAGACACGCCGCTGGATGCCGGTGCGAGGGCCGTGCTGCGCGGCACCGGACCGCGGGTGGTGGCGGCGCGCACGGTGCCCGGGTGGGGCGGCGGGGTGCCGCTGGGGCGGTGGGCGATGGCCGCGGCGCTGCTTGCGGCGCTGGCCGAAACGTTTTTCGCGTACGGCCGTAGGAGAGCCGTATGAGCACCGCCCTCCGCCGCCGGCCGCATCCGTCGCCGCCGCCGCTCCCGTCGCCCGTGGACCGCATCGTGGCGCGGGTGCGGCGCGCATGGCGGCTGTCGACGCTGGTGCGCGGGCTGGCGGTGGCGCCGGCGCTGCTCGCCGCGTCGGCCGTGCTGCTGATCGCGTCGGACCTGCTCATGCCGATGCGCG
>DASYJZ010000631.1:0-1927 GCA_035995965.1 Longimicrobium sp.
CAACGGCCACGTGGTGGCGTTCTTCACCCGCGCGGTGAACGAGCTGTCGCCGCCCGCGTCGAGCTCGGTGGTGCTGGGCTTCTTCGCCAGCAAGGACGTGTTCGGCACCGACGACTGCAGCAACAGCAACGGCCAGGCGACCGTCGGTGCCGAGCTCTTCTACATGCTGGTGCCCGACCCCTCGGGCGCGGTGAACAGCAACGTGCGCACGGTGTCGTTCGTGCGCGGCAACACCACGGGCACGCTGGGGCACGAGTTCCAGCACATGATCAACGGGATGCGCCGCGCCTACGTGACCGGGGCGAGCTTCTTCGAGACCGGGTTCCTGAACGAGGGGCTCAGCCACGTGGCCGAGGAGCTCATGTTCTACCGCGCCTCGGGGATGACGCCGCGGAGCAACGTCGGCCCCGGCACCAACGCCATCAGCGGCGTCCAGCTGAACTCGAAGCGCGTCAGCGCCTACAACGCCTACCAGAGCCAGAACATCGGCCGCTTCCGCCCCTGGCTGCAGCGGCCGGACACCACCGGAGCGCTCAAGAACAACGCCAATTCGCTGGCGGTGCGCGGCTCGATCTGGGCGTTCCTGCGCTACGCCGCCGACCGGGTGAACGGGACCGACCAGACCTTCTGGTTCAACCTGGTGAACAGCAATCTCGAGGGGATTCCGAACATCCAGAACGCCATCGGCGGGGCGAGCCCCACGGCTTGGGAGCGTGACTTCACCGCCGCGGTCTATGCCGACGACAACGCGTTCTCGATGGCCACGCAGTACACGAACCCGAGCTGGAACTACCGCGCGTTGTACACGCTGCTCTTCGGCTCGTATTCGCTGCTGCCGCGGCCGCTCACCAACAACACGGGCCTCACGCTCAGCTACAGCCTCGGCGGCGGCACCGCCTTCGCCCGCTTCGGGGTACCGGCCAGCGGGTTCGCCAGGGTCACGGCGCTCTCCGGCGGCGTGGCGCCCACCAGCCCCTACGCGCTGATCGTGGTGCGCACGAAGTAGAACCACGGAAACGATCGGCTCACCAAGAGACGCGGCGCCGCGGAGAGAACCATCTCTCCGCGGCGCCGCGTTTTGGCGTGAGCCGAGGCGTTGACGCAAGGGAGTTGCCGGGCAATCTTGCAGGCCGGCACTTCCGCTCATCCAGCGCGCGCATCCAGCGCGCTCCCGGCGAGCCCCTCATCGCCGCATCCGCCCCTCCCTGGACGGTCTCCGCCATGCACCGAAACCTCCCGGTACGCTCCGCCGTCGCGGGGCTGGCCCTCGCCTTCGCGCTCTCCGCCTGCGGAGACCGCGGTACGCCCGTGGGCGCCGTGCTCCCCGCGCCGGCGCCGGTCGAGCCGGTGATCCTCGCCAGCCTCTCCTGCCAGGGGAACGTGGCCTCCGGCACCGTCCGCTGCTCCGGCTCGTCGCTCCCCTCGGACGCGCGCGGGTACATCATCGTGGGCGGGCAGGGGCAGTACGTCCAGGTGGGGAGCAGCAACGTCGCCTACAACTCCGGGACGCAGGTCTTCTCGTTCGACATCACCGTGCAGAACCTGATCCCGCAGCCGATGGGGACCACCAACGGGTCCACGCCCGACGGGACGGGGGTGCGGGTGATCTTCCACTCGGGCCCCACCGCCACCGGGGGATCGGGGGCGATCTCCGTGGCCAACGCGACGGGGACGGGTGCCTTCACCGGCGCCGGCCAGCCGTACTTCGCCTACACCGGCGCCGAGCTGGGCGGCGACGGCATCCTGTCGACGAACGAGACCTCGTCCGCGAAGAGCTGGCAGCTCAACGTCGCCAGCACCGTCACCACCTTCAGCTTCCTGCTGTACGTGAAGGCGGCGGTGCGCTACGAGGACGGCTACATCGACGTGGTGGGCAACCCAAGCATCCGCTCGGGCACCAACCGCATCCTCACGGCGGTGGTGCGCA
>DASYJZ010000632.1:0-9124 GCA_035995965.1 Longimicrobium sp.
CCCCTGCTCCGCCGACCGACCCTGCCCGTGCCTCACCGCGGGCCCGGGAAGGGCGACGCGGGTGGACCGGCCGCCGGTGCGGCCGAAGCCGTCCCGGAGTACCACTCGGCGGGCCAGAGGGTGTCCGCGCTCCGCTTCGCCCACGACATCGGCCAGCCGCCCGCGAAGAAGAGGAGCACCACCAGCGCGGCGGAGAGCCCCACGCCCAGCATGGCGGGCGCGGGGAGGCGCGCGGCGCGGTGCTCGCCCGGCACGCGCGGCGGCGACATGTACATCACCACGATCACGCGCAGGTAGTAGAAGTAGCTGAGCAGCGACGCCATCACCAGCACCACCGCCAGCGGCGTGAGCCCCGACGCGATGGCCGCGCGCAGGATGTAGAGCTTGCCCAGGAACCCCGCGGTGAGCGGGAACCCGGCGAGCGAGAGCAGGAAGACGGAGAAGAGCCCCGCCAGCAGCGGCTTCTCGCGCGCGAAGCCGGCCCAGTCCTCCAGCGCGACCCGCTCCTCGCCGGTGGCCTCGCGCGCGTTGGCGATCAGCAGCGCGAAGGCGCCCGCCGTCATCAGGGTGTAGACCAGCAGGTAGAAGAGGAACGCCGCCGCCCCCTCGGCGCTGTTGGCCAGCAGCGCCACCAGCAGGTACCCCGCATGCGCGATGGAGGAGTAGGCCAGCATGCGCTTGAGGCTCCCCTCGGTGAGCGCGATCAGGTTCGCGCCGACCATGGTCACCACCGCGATCCAGAAGCCCGCCTGCACCCAGTGCGCGGGCGCGCCGCCGAAGCCGATCACGAACACGCGGATGAACGAGGCGAACGCCGCCGCCTTCACCCCGGTGGACATCAGCGCCGTCACCGGCGTGGGCGCGCCCTCGTATGCGTCGGGCGTCCACATGTGGAAGGGCATGGCCGCCACCTTGAAGCCAAACCCCACCATCAGCAGCGCCATCCCCGCCAGCAGCAGCGGCGACACCGCGGTGGCGCCGCCTAGCAGCAGGCGCCCCATAAGCACGATGTCGGTGGTGCCCGTGGCGCCCCAGGTGAGCGCGATGCCGAAGAGGAAGAAGGCGCTGGAGAAGGCGCCCAGCAGGAAGTACTTCAGCGCCCCCTCGGCGCTGCGCTCGTCCAGCCGGTCGAAGCCCACCAGCACGTAGACGGAGATGGACGTCAGCTCCAGGCCGATGAACACCATCAGCAGGTCGCGCGCGCCGGCCATCAGCATCATCCCGGCGGTGGCGAAGAGCACCAGCGCCTGGAACTCGCCCCGGTTGATCCCGCGCCGGTCCAGGAACCCCTGCGCCATCAGCAGGGTGAGCGCGGCCGAGCCCAGGATCACGAAGTCGATGAACACCCGGAAGGCGTCCACCGACACCATCGCCGGGCCGGGCGCCGCGCGGGCGGTGAGGAGCCAGCCGTTGGCGATTCCCGTCGCCACCAGGCCGGCCAGCGAGAGCCAGCCGATGAGCGGGCGCGAGGGCTCGGAGCGGTTCCCCTTCTGCGCGACGTCGACCACCAGCACCAGCATGGCCCACAGCACCAGCACGATCTCGGGGAGGAGCGCCCAGAAGTAGTCCGGCGACCGGGAGAGGTCGAGGGTCGTCTCGATCAGCATTGGGGGCGTCTCCTCAGCGCGCGCCGGCCATGGTGACGCCGCGCTCCGCGACGCCCGCGGACGACGGCGGCGGGGCGTCGGGGAGCAAGCGCTCCTCCAGGGCGGCCGCAACCACGCCGCTGGCGGCGGGCGCCATCCGGTCGAGGAAGGGCCTGGGATACAAGCCCAGCCAGAGGATGAGCGTCACCAGCGGGAGCAGCACCGCCAGCTCGCGCCCGTTCAGGTCGGGGATGGAGCGGTTCGCCGGCTTCGACAGGGGGTTGAACACCACCTTCTGCACCATCGGCAGCATGTAGTAGGCGGCGAAGATCACGCCGGTGGTGGCCGCCAGCGCGAACCAGGGGTGCTTCTGGAAGGTGCCGACCAGCACCAGGAACTCGGAGACGAACCCCGCCGTGGTGGGGAGCCCGATGGACGCCATGGCCGCGAACACCAGCAGCGTGGCGAAGAGCGGGAGCGACGCCGCCAGCCCGCCGAAGTCGTCGATCTCGTAGCTGTGGCGCCGCTCGTACAGCATCCCCAGCATGAAGAAAAGCATGGGGGTGGAGAGGCCGTGGCCGATCATCACCAGCAGCGCGCCCTGCAGCCCCTGCAGGTTGTACGCGAACACCCCCAGGATCACGAACCCCAGGTGCGCCACCGAGGTGTAGGCGACCAGCTTCTTGGCGTTGGACTGCACCGCCGCCACCATGGCCGTGTAGACGATGCCGATGAGCCCCAGCGCCATGGCCCAGGCCACCACCGTCTGCGAGTGGGCGGCGTCGGGGAAGAGCGGCAGGGCGAAGCGGATGAAGCCGTAGGTGCCCATCTTCAGCAGCACGCCCGCCAGCACCACCGAGCCCGCGGTGGGCGCCTGCACGTGTGCGTGCGGGAGCCAGGTGTGGAACGGGAAGATCGGCACCTTGATGGCGAACGCCAGCGCGAAGGCCAGGAAGAGCACGCTCTGCTGCGTCCCGGTGAGCTGCAGCTTCAGGAAGTCGAAGTAGCTGAAGCTCGGGTGCCCCGTCGAGCCGGTCCAGTGCCAGAAGAGCCAGAGGATGGCCACCAGCATCAGCAGCGACCCCACGGTGGTGAAGAGGAAGAACTTCACCGCCGCGTAGATGCGCTCGCGCCCGCCCCAGATCCCGATCATGAAGTACATCGGGATCAGCATCACCTCCCAGAACACGTAGAAGAGGAACATGTCCAGGGCCACGAACACCCCCACCACCCCCGCGGTGAGCGCCAGCAGCGAGGCGTAGAAGCCGCGCCTGCCCACGCGGATGTACGTCCACGACCCCAGCACCATCAGCGGCAGCAGGAGCGTGGTGAGCAGCACCATGAAGAGCGAGATGCCGTCGAGCCCCACCTGGTAGCGGATCCCCCACTGCGGGATCCAGGCGACGCTGGCGCAGTTCTGGAAGGCCGGCCCCGTCGGGAAGAGCGGGCAGCGCGCGCCGGGCGCGTACTCCCAGAAGAGCGGGAGCGACACCAGGAGCTCCACGACGCCCGCGACGAGCGCCACCGAGCGCGCCCTCTCCTCCCCCGCCAGGTACGTGGCGAGCGCCGCCACCAGCGGGAAGAAGATCAGGAAGGTGAGGATCCAGTGGCTGTGGTAGAAGCCTTGCACGTCAGTCTCTTTCCGCCGTCTACAGGGCCACGAAGGAGCCGAGCACGAGCAGCACGCCCACCACCAGCACGAAGGCGTAGGTGTTGAGCTGCCCCGTCTGCAGCCGGCCGAAGGCGATGCCGAACATCTGCGACAGCCGGCCGAACATGTCCACCAGCCAGTCCACCACGCCCATGTCGAAGCGGGCGAAGGCGCGAGAGAGCGCCTGCACCGGCCTGACCACCACCGCGTCGTAGAGCTCGTCCACGTACCACTTGTGGTAGAGCACCTTCTCCAGCGCGCCCCGGTACGCGGGCTCCGTCGCCGCATCCCCCTGCGGCTTGCGCGAGAGGAGCCCCCAGGCCAGCGCCAGCCCGCCCAGGCCGAGGCCCACGGCCAGCAGGATCGGCCACCACGCGGCGTCCACCGGCACCACCTGCTCGGCGTTGCGCGCGGCCAGCTCCTCGCCCACGCCGACCACGGGGTGCAGCCACCGGTGCAGCGCCTCGCCCTGGCCGAAGAAGTTGAACTCCTTCACCAGGGGCACGTGCTCCTCCACGTTCACCAGCCCGCCGACCACGGCGAGGAGGCCGAGGACCACCAGCGGCAGCTTGAGCGTCCAGTCGCGCTCGCGCAGGTGCCTGCGCTCCTCGTCGCCGGTGCGGTTGGCGCCGAAGAAGGTGTAGAGCATCAGCCGGCCCATGTAGAAGGCCGTCATGAAGGCGGCGACGCTGAGCAGCACGCCGATCGCCAGCATCCACCGGCTCCCGGGCATCCCGGCGAAGACGAACTGCGAGAGCGGCGAGGCACCCCCCGCGCCCTTCCAGGCCGCGCCGACGATCTCGTCCTTGGAGAAGAACCCCGCGAAGGGCGGCACCCCGGCGATGGCGAGCGTCGAGACCGCCATCGTCACGAAGGTGATGGGGAGATACTTCCGCAGTCCCCCCATGTTGCGCATGTCCTGCGCGTCCGCCGGGTTGTGCGTGGCGTGCAGGGCGGCGTGCATGGCGTGGATCACCGCGCCGGCGCCCAGGAAGAGGCAGGCCTTGAAGAAGGCGTGCGTCATCAGGTGGAAGATCCCCGACGCGTACGCCCCCATCCCCACCGCGGCGAACATGAAGCCGAGCTGGGAGACGGTGGAGTAGGCCAGCACCTTCTTGATGTCCCACTGCTTGAGGCCGATGCTCGCCGCGAAGATCGCCGTGAGCGCGCCGACCAGCGCCACCACCAGCGAGGCGGCCGGCGCCAGCGCGAAGATCACGTTGGAGCGGGCGACCAGGTACACGCCCGCCGTGACCATGGTGGCGGCGTGGATCAGCGCGGAGACCGGCGTGGGGCCGGCCATGGCGTCGGGGAGCCAGGTGAAGAGCGGGATCTGCGCGCTCTTGCCGCAGGCGCCCAGGAAGAAGAAGAGCGCGATCCAGGTGATCACCGGCCCCGCGTAGGGAAGCTCGCCCCCGAGCAGCGCGGCGTTGACGCCCTGGAAGTCGAGCGCGCCGACGCTCCAGAAGAGGAGGAACATCGCGACCAGGAAGCCGAAGTCGCCGATGCGGTTGACGATGAAGGCCTTCTTCCCCGCGTCGGCGTTCGCCTTCTCGGTGAACCAGAAGCCGATCAGCAGGTAGGAGCAGAGGCCCACCCCTTCCCAGCCGACGAACATCACCGGGTACGAGGCGCCCAGCACCAGCGTGAGCATGAAGAAGCAGAAGAGGTTCAGGTACGCCATGTAGCGCGGGTACCCGGGGTCCTCCTTCATGTAGCCGACGGAGAAGACGTGGATCAGCGCCCCCACCCCGGTGACGACCAGCGCCATCAGGATGGAGAGCTGGTCGAGCTGGAGCGCCGCGCCCACGTGCAGGTCCCCGACGGACATCCAGTCCCAGTACGACTTCACCCAGGGGTGGTGCGGCATCGCCGCGCGCATCCGCAGGAAGTTGGCGACCGCCACCCCGAACGCCGCGAACATCACCCCCGGCGCGATGAACGACGGGAGCCGGTGCGTGAGCGGTTTCGGCCCCGCGGGCGCGTGGTCGTCGTCCGACGCATCATGCGCGGCGCCTCCGCCGTGCGCATGATGCGCGTCGTGGGCATCATGGGGGTGCGCGGCGCCGACGGGATGCGGGTCGGTGCCGGCGTCGTGGCCCTCCTGCTCGCTCGGCCCGCCGGCGCCGACGGAGGCGTAGGCGTGCGCCGGGGCGGCGGCGTGGGCGACAGCCGGCTCGTCGTCGTGGTGGTCGTAGGACGGGTCGCCGACCGGCGGGAGCTTCGGCAGCGCGCGGCGGGCGGCGACGATGGAGAGCACGCCGTTCAGCACAAAGCCGAGCAGCGGCAGCGCCACGATGAGCCAGGGGAGGACCGGCTCGAAGGTGCCCGACCCGGCGGCGTGCCCCGCGGCCGCGGCCGCTTCCTGAAGCAGGAGCATCAGTCTACCACCTGAGCAGGCTGAAGTTCTTCATGTCCAGCGACTCCCGGTGCCGGAAGACGGCGATCATGATGGCGAGCCCCACCGCGGCCTCGGCGGCGGCGACGGCGATCACGAAGAAGACGAACACCTGGCCCTGCACGCCGGCGTAGGGCGAGAGCGCCACGAACGCCAGGTTCACGGCGTTCAGCATCAGCTCCACGCACATGAAGAGCACGATGGCGTTGCGCCGGACGATCACCCCCGCCACGCCGATGGCGAAGAGGATGGCGCTCAGGGCCAGCGAGTAGCTCAGCGGGATCTCGTTCATCCCCATCAGACCTTGCGCTTGGCGAGGACCACCGCGCCGACCACGGACACCAGGAGGAGGATGGCCGTGGCCTGGAGCGGGACCATGAAGCCGGTGTAGAGCGGCACCCCGATCAGCCCCACCACGCCGCGCTCGGCGGTCGCGGTCGCCAGCAGCTGCGGCCCGGCGTCCATGCCCAGCGGCCGGGGCAGGTCGCCGCCGAAGACGCGGCCCAGGAAGGCGATGATCAGCAGCGCGGCGCCGCCGGCCATGATCTTCCAGGCGGTGCCGCGGATGTCGTCCTCGAAGTCGTTGCCCAGGTTCAGCAGCATGATCACGAAGAGGAAGAGCACCATGATGGCGCCCGCGTACACCAGGATCTGCACGATGCCGATGAAGTAGGCGCCGAGCAGGGTGAAGATGGCGGCCACCGAGAAGAAGGTGCCGATGAGCCACATGGCGCAGGCCACGGGGTTCTTCCGCGTGACCATCGCCAGCGCGCAGCCGATGGAGCACGCGGCGAAGAAGAAGAACAGGATCTGGGTGAACGTCATCGGGTCCGCTTCATCGGGTCACCATCCACACATACTATCGTTCGCCACCCGGCCGTGATCCGCCGGGTTTGCACCACGCCGGGTTTGCACCACGCCGGGTTGGAAACCCGGCGCTGGAACGGCACGAAGTCCGCCTTCGCGGACTGGGCCTCGGGCTTCCAGGCGTCAGGCCAGCTTCACGCAGCCCTCGCCGTTCAGCACTTGGCACTTGGCACTTGGCACTTCCGTCCTACTCCCCCGCCGGATCGCTCGGATCCCAGAGCAGCGTCACCGGATGCGTCTGCGCCATCAGCCGGTCCAGGTCGTAGACGAAGTTCGAGCGGCTGAACTCGGCGTTTTCGTAGTGGTTGCCCACGTGGATCGCCTCCACCGGGCACACCTCCTGGCACATCCCGCAGAAGATGCAGCGGAACTCGTCGATCTCGTACACGATCGGGTAGCGGTTCCCCTGGTCGTCCTCCCCCGGCACCAGCTTGATGCAGTTCGCCGGGCAGATGGTCGGGCAAAGGCCGCAGGCCACGCACTTGGGCCGGCCGTCCTCGTGCTGCTCCATCACGTGCGTGCCGCGCCAGCGCGGAGAGAGCTCCTTCTTCTGGTCCGGGTACTGGATGGTCACGTCGCTGCGGTCGCCGGCGGACGCGGCCATGTGCCGGAAGGTGAGCGCCATCCCCTTGAGCGTGGCGCGCACGTAGCTCGACTTGCCCGCCGAGCGCTTCATCACCTTCACCTCGATCGCCATCAGACCACCTGCTTCGCGTTGACGGCGACCGGAACCCGGCGCGTCTGCGCCCGGGCGCGCGCGGCCTCGCGCGCCACTCGCCGCTTCTCCTCCATCGAGCCCGTGCCCGCGAGCGTGTGGCCGCGGTCCATCACCCAGAGCACCGCCGCCAGCATCAGCGCGTTCACCGCCGCCAGCGCCAGCCCGTAGACGGGGACGAAGCCCCAGTACAGCCGCTCCATCAGGATCCCGGCGGAGTCGAGCCCCAGCACCGTGGCCGCGGTCACCACCACCGCGGCGAGCGAGGCGGGGAGCATGATCTTCCACCCCAGGTCCATCACCTGGTCGTAGCGGAAGCGCGGCACCGTCCAGCGCACCAGCATGAAGACCAGGATGAAGAAGAAGGTCTTCAGGCAGAACGCGGCGAAGGTGAGCAGCGTCATCCACACGCTGGGCGCTTGGCCCACCCAGGCGCCGTTCACCACGCCGAACATGTTGTCGCGCTGCAGGATGGGGACGTCCCAGCCGCCCAGGAAGAGCGTGGCCATCAGCATCGACACGGTCAGCACGTGCGCGTACTCGGCGATGAAGAACATCGAGAACTTCATCGACGAGTACTCGGTGTGGTACCCGGTCACCAGCTCGCTCTCGGCCTCGGGGAGGTCGAAGGGGAGCCGGTTGGTCTCGGCGAAGCAGGAGATCCAGAAGAAGAAGAACGACACCGAGAGCGCCAGGCCGTACCACAGGTGCATCTGCTGCTGCTTCCAGACGATCTGGGTGAGCGTGACGTTGCCGGCCACGAACAGCACCGACATCAGCGACAGCCCCAGCGCGATCTCGTAGCTGATCATCTGCGCGCCGGCGCGCAGCCCGCCGAGCAGCGCGTACTTGTTGAAGCTCGCCCACCCCGCGATCACGATCCCGTACACGCCCAGCGAGCTGAAGGCCAGGAGGAAGAGGATGCCGACCGGCACGTCGGCCAGGATCATCGGCACCACCCCCCACGGCGTGGGCAGCGGCGAGGCGAAGGGGATCACCGCGAAGGTGATCATCGCCGGGGTGATGGAGAGCATGGGTGCCAGCGTGAAGAAGACCTTGTTGGCCTCGGCCGGGTGGGTCTCCTCCTTCAGGATGTTCTTCAGCCCGTCCGCCGCCGGCTGCAGCAGCCCGCCGGGGCCGACGCGGTTGGGGCCCAGCCGGTCCTGCATCCACGCGCTCACCTTGCGCTCCAGCAGCGTGAGCATGGCCACCACCACCAGCACCACCACGAAGGCGACCAGCACCTTCACGGCGGAGGAGATGTAGAAGGCGTTTCCCGCGACTTCCTGGTACATCGGGATGGATCCCTGCTGCAGCAGCATCGGCGAGCCTGGTGGAAAGTGCTGAGTGCCAAGTGCTAAGTGCCAAGTGCTAAACAGCGTAGCGCGCCACGCTCAGCTCTTTGCACCCATCGAAATCCCTCAGTCGCCCGTCTCGGCGTAGCTCGGGAGCGGCGCGCCCTGCTGGCCCAGATCGGCCCACGACAGGCCGCCGAACGCGGGGAGCGAGGCGAAGGCGTCGGACGCGGTGGCGATGGCCGGCGCGTCGGCGATGCCGGCGAGGAGCACGCCCAGGATCTGCCACGCGGGGCGCGCCATTCCCGGCGCCTGCAGCGCGGGCCAGAAGCGCTGCACCCGCTTCCGCACGTTGGTGAACGTCCCCTCCATCTCCGCGAACGTGGTCGCCGGGAGCACGAAGTGGGCGTTCCGCGCCGCGGGCGAGAGGAAGTGGCCCACGTAGACGAACACGCTCGCCGCGGAGCCGAAGCCCGCCGGCGCGTCGCTCAGCTCGTCGCCCAGCACCCAGAGCACGCCCCGATGGCCCGCGGCAGAGTCGAGCCCGCCCAGCCCGTCGGCGCCGCCCGCGCGCTCGAAGCCCATCAGCTCGGCGCCGGCGGGGTTGGCGGC
>DASYJZ010000633.1:0-6838 GCA_035995965.1 Longimicrobium sp.
CTGCACCGCCGGCCGCGCGCGGTCGGTGGGGAGCTCCAGCAGCGACGGCGCGCCCGCCAGCCGCTCGCGCCACCAGCCGAGCTGCGCCTCCTCCACCGCCGCCAGCCGCGTGCGGTGCCACGCGGCATAGTCCGCGTAGCGCAGCGGCAGCGGCGCCAGCGGCGACGCCGCGCCGCGCGCGAAGGCGTCGTACAGCGCCGACAGCTCGCGCAGCAGCACGCCGTTGCTCCACCCGTCGCAGACGATGTGGTGCAGCGTGAGCAGGAGGACGTGCTCGTCCCCGCTCACGCGCAGCAGCAGCGCGCGAAAGAGCGGCCCGGCGGCCAGGTCGAACGGGCGCGCTCCCTCGGCCGCGAGCCGGCGGCGCAGCGCGCGCTCCGGGTCGCCTCCCGCGGAGAGCGAATCGACCGGGAGGATGAAGGGCGCCTCGGGGAGGATACGCTGCACCGGCGCGCCGTCCACCACCGGGAAGGCGGTGCGCAGCGCGGCGTGGCGGCGGACGAGCGCGTCCAGCGCGCGCTCCAGCACGGCGTCGTCCACCGGCCCGCGCAGCCGCAGCGCGACGGGGACGTTGTAGGCCGCCCGCCCCGGGTTCACCTGCTCCCAGAGCCAGAGCCGCTGCTGCGCCGGGGAGAGCGGGAAGGGACCGTCGTCCTCGGCGCGGGGGATCGCGGCGCTCTCGACGCGATGGCCGCGCGCGCAGTCCACCGCCGCGGCGAGCGCGGAGAGCGTCGGCGCGGCGAAGAGCCCGGCGAGCGCGAGCTGCGCGCCCAGGCGTCCGCGCACCCGCGCCAGCACCCGCGTGGCCGCCAGCGAGTGCCCGCCCAGCGCGAAGAAGTCGTCGTCCGCACCCACGCGCTCGACGCCCAGCACCTCGGCCCAGATCTCGGCCAGCGCGGCCTCGGTCGCGGTGCGCGGGGCGACGTAGGGCGCGCGGTCGCCGTCCGCCGGGGGCGCGGGGAGCTGGCGGCGGTCCACCTTGCCGTTGGGCGAGAGCGGGAGGCGGTCCAGCACCACGTACGCCGCGGGGACCATGTAGTCCGGCAGCGTCTCGCGCAGCAGCGCGCGCAGGGCGGCCGGCGCGGGGTCGGCGGCGCCCTCCGCGCGGACCAGGTAGGCGGCCAGGCGCGCATCGGCGCCCGCGCCGTGCGCCGTCACCACCGCGCGTGCCACGGACGGGTGGCGGCGCAGGGCGCACTCGATCTCCCCCGGCTCGATGCGGAAGCCGCGGATCTTCACCTGGTGGTCGATCCGCCCCAGCAGCTCGATCGTCCCGTCGCCGCCCTGGCGCGCCCGGTCGCCGGTGCGGTAGATGCGCGCGCCGGGCTCGCCGCCGTGCGGGTCGGGGAGGAAGCGCTCGGCGGTGAACCCCGCGCGGCCGGTGTAGCCGCGCGCCAGCCCGATCCCGCCCAGGAAGAGCTCGCCCGCCACGCCGGCGGGCACCTCGCGGAGGTGGCGGTCCAGCACCCAGGCGCGCTGGTTGGCCATCGGCACGCCGTAGGGGATGCTCCGCCAGGCGGGATCCACCTCGCCCACGGGGAAGATGATCGAGTGGATGGAAGCCTCGGTGGCCCCGCCCATCACGATGAAGTCGCGCATCCCCGGCGCCCAGGCGCGCACCCGGTCCGCCAGCGGCACCGGCACCCAGTCGCCGCCCAGGAAGGCGAGGCGCAGGCCGGACGGCGCGTCGGCGGGACTGGCCTCGGCGTGGTCGGCCAGCATCCCCAGCAGCGCGGGGGCGCTGTTCCAGACCGTCACCGCGTGGCGGCGGCAGAGCGCGGCCCACGCCGCCGGGTCCCGCAGCTCGTGGGCGCGGGGGATCACCACCGCGCCGCCCGCCGCCAGGATGCCCAGCGTCTCGTAGACGCTCATGTCGAAGCTGAGCGACGAGAGCAGCAGCACCCGGTCCGCCGGCCCCACGGCGTGGCCCTGGTTGAGGTCCGCCAGGTTGCTCATCACCCCGCGGTGGCGCAGGGCGATCCCCTTCGGCTCGCCCGTGCTCCCGGAGGTGAAGATGACGTACGCGAGGTTCTCGGGCGTGGCGCCGCCGTCCGGGCGATCGGCGCGCTCGGCGGCGATCGCGTCGCCGTCGCGGTCCAGGAGGATGCGCTCGCCCTCCACCTCCAGCGCCGCGCCGGGGCCGGCTTCCGTCACCAGCACGCGGATGCCGGCGGTGCGGACCATCCCCGCCAGCCGCTCCGGGGGATACGTGGCGTCGAGCGGAACGTAGGCGCCGCCGGCCTTCAGCACGCCCAGGATGGCCTCCAGCACGCGCGGGCCGCGCTCCACGCAGATCCCCACGCGGCTCTCCGCCCCCACGCCGCGCCGGCGGAGGTGGTGCGCCAGCCGGTTGGCCCGCGCCTCCAGCTCGCCGTAGCCGATCGCCTCGTCTCCGTAGAGGACGGCGACGGCGTCCGGCGTCGCATCGGCGCGCGCCTCGAACGCCTGGTGCAGGCAGACGCCGTGCGGCAGGTCGGCGAAGGTGGCGTTCCAGCGGACGCGCTCGGCCCGCTCCGGGTCCGTCAGCAGCGGGAGCTCGAGGATGCCGCGCTCCGGCTCGGCCGCCATCGCCCCGCGGACGACCTCGAAATGGGCGAGGAACCGCGCCGCCGCTTCCGGCCGCACGCGATCCGCATCGAACGAAAGCGCCCCGGCGCCGGCATCGTCGCCGTCGATGCGGAGCGCCAGGTGCGCGAGCGCGTCGTCCTCCGCGGTGTCGAGCGAGAGGACGGTGGCGCCGCCGAGCGTGACGTCCGCCCCCGCAGCGCCCGACAGCGACCGCGCCGCGTGCGCCACGGCCAGCGCCTCCCCGGCCCGGGCGGCGAAGGCGCGGGCGGGGAGGTTGGTGGAGAGGTCGAGCCGGACCGCCATCGCGCCGGCCGCGGTGCGGACGCGGACCGTCACCGCGTCGTCCCCCAGGTGGCGCGAAAGGGCCACGGCGAAGGCCGCGAGCGCCGGCACCGTGCCGCCCGCGGGGAGCGCGAGCGGCAGCTCCGCCGCGCACGGCATCGCCGGCGGATCGAGCACCGCCGTCATGCGGCGCGCTCCGCGTGCGAGGCCGCGTAGCCGGGAATGGGGAAGCGGGCGCAGAGCGCGGCCACCTCCGCCCGGGCCTCCGCGGCGATCCACTCGTCCAGCTCGTACGCGCGGTCGCCCTCCGGGCGCACGGCGGAGAGGACGCGGTCCACCAGCTCCGCGCAGCGCGGCATCTCGGCGGCGCCCATCCCCCGCAGCGCAAGGCCGTTGGTGCCGAAGCGGATGCCGCTGGTCACGGTGGCGCTGCGCCGGTCGCCGGGAATGCGGTTCTTGTTGATGACGATCCCGCACGCCTCTAGCGCGCGCTCGGCGATCACGCCGGTGAGGCCGCGGGAGGTGAGGTCGACCAGCACGATGTGGTTGTCGGTGCCGCCGGAGCACAGCGTGTAGCCGCGCGCCTCCAGCGCCGCCGCCAGCGCCCTGGCGCCGCTGGTGATGCGGCGCGCCACCTCGCGGAAGCCCGGGCTCGCCACCCGCGCCAGCGCGCTCGCCTTGGCCGCGATCGACGCCAGGTCCGGCGTGCCCTGGAAGAAGGGGAAGGCGCCGCGCTGCACCAGGTCCGAGAGCGTCCCCCGGCCGGCGGGGGCGGGGGCGTCGTGGTCGCGCCCCATCAGCACCAGCCCGCCGCGCGGGCCGCAGAGCTGCTTGTAGGTGCTGGTGGTGGTGAAGTGCGCGTGGTCGATGGGGCTCGGGTGCTCGCCCGCCGCCACCAGCCCCGCGATGTGCGAGATGTCGGCGAGCAGGTACGCGCCCGCCTCGTCGGCGATGCGGCGGAAGGCGGCGAAGTCGATCAGCCGGGGATAGGCGCTCGCGCCGCAGATGATCAGCCGCGGCCGGTGCTCCAGCGCCAGCCGCCGCACCTCGTCCGGGTCGATCCGCCCGGCGGCGTCCACGCCGTAGGAGACCGCGTGGAAGTAGTTGCCCGAGACGGAGGCCTTGGACCCGTGCGAGAGGTGCCCGCCCGCGTCCAGGTCCAGGCCGAGGACGGTGTCGCCCGGGCGCAGCAGGCTGAACATCACGATCTGGTTGGCCGACGTCCCCGAGTGCGGCTGCACGTTGGCGTAGCGCGCCCCGAAGGCCTGCCGCGCCCGCTCGATGGCCAGCCGCTCGATGGGGTCCACCACCTCGCACCCCGCGTGGAAGCGGGCGCCGGGGTACCCCTCGGTGGTGGTGTTGAGCAGCGCCGTCCCCTCGCAGGCCAGCACCGCCGGGTCGGCGATGCTCGAGGCGGCCACCATCACCAGCGTCTCCGTCTGCCGCCGGTGCTCCTGCGCCAGCAGCCCGTACAGCACCGGGTCCCCCGATCGCAGCGAGTCGATCCCCCGCGCCACCGTCGCCTCCACCACGCACGCCTCCGCCCGGCGCTCCCGCGGCGTCCGGAGCGCATCGGGCACAACACGCCACGGCATGGACATATTATCCTCCTGCTGCCCGATAACGAGCTGCCCATGGGCATGGGGATCGGGGGCGAGGGCCAGGGGCTTCGTCATCGCGGTCGGGCTCCGGACGATGTGTGTTGCGGGCCCCGGGCTCGGGGCCAATGGATCCCCGCCGCCGCGGAGATCGCGGCGCGTGGGCGGGACGCTCGGTCTGGATGGGGAAACCCCCTGCGGCGGCGCGAGGCCCGCCGGAGGGGGCTGCGGGGTGGCGGCCGCTCGCGAGGCGCGCCCGGCGGAGCCGCGGCCTCAGCCGCCGGCCGCCGCCATCTGCCTGCGCAGGCTCAGCGGGCGCATGTCGGTCCACACCTCCTCGATCCAGGCGAGGCACTCGTCCCTCGCTCCGGTCTTGCCGGCGTCGCTCCACCCGGCGGGGAGCTCGCGGCCTTCCGCCCAGATCGAGTATTGCTCCTCGTGGTTCATCACCACGCGGTACCGCTCGTCCCGCCCGTCCGTGCTCTCCGGCATGGTGCTCTCCCGTACGCCGCGAGGAGACCGTCCGCGGCACAAAAAAGTGTTGAAAAAGCGGGTATTACGGCCCGTGTTCGAAGGGAGCGCCGCGGCCTGCGAGGCGCGCCCCTCGATCACGGATCCTGTCGCCCGTTCGCCAGGGAACGGAAGCGGACGGTAGATACGGCCAATGAAACGCTTGTTTTGTGGCCGGACTATAAACCTTTGTAGTCAGTGGAACAAGGGGGGCCCACCTTAAATGTTGCATAACTTGTTGTGGTTGAGCGAGATACGAATATTCGCCAGAGCCCCTTGACAGGGCTCGTCACCCGCGCATTCCCCAGCAGAGGCACCTGGATGGCGGCCCCTTGGTGCCATTGGACTGCTTGCAAGATCCCGCAACCACCGACTGTCCTCTCAATGGGACACGGGCCTCTTCCCGGTCGGCACCCGGCCCCGCGGGGAAGCCGCCGCGACGCCGCCTCCGACCGGGGGCCCGTCCGCGCCACGGCGCCGATCGGCCCCGCATCCCCACCCCGCCGGGTGGTCCTCCGCCCCGCGCGTGGAACCCACCCGGGGCGGGTCGAAAACTTGACTGAATCCGTACGGCGGGTTATTCATTTGTTTACCGGGAATGTCTTCCTCCCGGTTCGGGGCGATGGGCGGTTGGGTTCGACCTCCTGCGCCATCCAAACCCACTGACAGCGCGCGAGCGGCCCGCGAGCGATTTCGCCGGGCCCGCGCCTGCACCTGCTGAACCGGGGAGTGAAGCAATGAGCGTCGCCACTGAGTCCGAGCGAGTCCCGGGGACCGCCGCCGCGCACGACGGCCGCGTGCACACCGGCCGGCTCGACGGCTTTCCCAACGCGCCCGTGATGGTGCAGCCCGCCGAGGCGGGGGTGGGGCTGGCCGACTGGGCCGGAGAGAACCGCCCCTGGCTGGAGGACGCGCTGCACCAGGCGGGCGCCGTGCTCTTCCGCGGCTTCGGCATGGACGACGTGGACGAGTTCCAGCGCGTCATGCTCTCCGCGTCGGGCGAGCTGCTGCCGTACACCTACCGCTCCTCGCCCCGCACCCAGGTGAAGGGGAACGTCTACACCTCCACCGAGTACCCGGCAGACCAGCAGATCCCCTTCCACACGGAGATGTCGTACACCAACACCTGGCCCATGCGCATCGGCTTCCTCTCGCTGGTCGTGGCGGCCACCCAGGGCGAGACGCCCATCGCCGACAGCCGCCGCGTGTACGAGCGCATCCCCGCCGACGTCCGCGACCGCTTCGAGCGGCTGGGGGTGATGTACGTGCGCAACTACACCCCGTGGATGGACCTCCCCTGGCAGAACGTCTTCCAGGTCGAGACCCGCGAGGAGGTGGAGGAGTTCTGCCGCGCGGCGGGGATCCAGACCGAGTGGATCGACGACGAGCACCTGCGCACCCGCCAGGTGTGCCAGGGCGTCGCCATGCACCCGGCCACGGGCGAGAAGGTGTGGATGAACCAGGCGCACCTCTTCCACGTCACCAGCCAGGACCCGGAGGTGGTGGAGATGCTGCTGGAGGAGTTCGGCGAGGAGAACCTGCCGCGCAACACCTACTTCGGCGACGGCTCGCCCATCGGCGCCGCCGAGCTCGACGCCATCCGCGCGGCCTACGCCGCCGAGGCGCTGGTCTTCCCCTGGGAGACGGGCGACGTGCTGCTGCTGGACAACATGCTGATGGCCCACTCGCGCTCCCCCTTCACCGGCGAGCGCAGGGTGGTGGTGGGCATGGCCCAGTCCCACGATTCCGGGTGGGACCAGGGCTGAAGGCCCTCGGGGCGCGGCCCAGCGCCCTCGCCTCCTCGTAAATGGCCGTCGCGACGCAGCTTGCGTCGTGACGGCCGTTTCGTCCGTTCTCGCCGTGCCCAGCTTCCTGGCCGA
>DASYJZ010000634.1:0-5362 GCA_035995965.1 Longimicrobium sp.
CCCGGCTGGGGCCGGTACTTGGCCGGCACCTGCCCCACGCACACCGCGTCGAAGATCCGCATGTCGACCGCCGCGAGCACGCCGTGGTGCGGCGTGCCGAGCTGCGGGTCGCAGGCGCACACGCCGGCCGGAATCCCGACGCGCACCGTGCCCTTCCGCTCGTCGATCTGCCCGGTGAGGATGTCCTTGTCGAAGGTCACCCAGTCACGCGTGATGGGCACGCTGTACGACGGACCGCCGCAGTTGCGGGTGATGGTGAGCGTGTAGAAGTCGAAGTTGTAGTTCGGGTACACCGGCGGATTGATGGCGTCGATGGACTCGTCGAATACCGTCCCCATCACCGGCACGGGCCACGGAACCGCGCAGGGCTGGCCGCCGGAGAACTTCTTCAGAGACAGCGTCTGGCACTGCTCCCACCCCTTGAGCCCGGCCAGCGTGACGTGCAGGTCCTTGTTGTCGAACCAGACGTGCTGCGTGTCGTAGTAGTGGTACCCCTGCGTGTCTTCCACGTCCAGCAGCAGCGTGTACTGGCCGCTGGCGCAGGTGTGGTGCTGATCCAGGCACGCGGGGAGCTTCGTCGAGTCGAAGCACTGCGGCCGGAGCTGCCACTCCTTGAGCTCGATGGTGTGAGGCGGCAGGTGGAAGAGGTACGAGTAGTCGATCGTCACCTGCTCCCAGTGCGTGGTGAGGATGCTGTCGTTCGCGATCAGCTCGTTCGGCTGGGCGCGCTTCTCCGCCTCGTCGGGCGGCGTGTAGCACACCGGCGCCTGCCCGGGGAGCGCGGTGTAGAGCCCCGGGTTGAACCCGTTCTCCGTGGGCCCCGGGAGGAAGCCGGGCGCGTACCGGAGCGAGAAGCACTTGATGCGGCGGTCGTTGCACTCGCCGACCCAGGCCGCTCCGTGGATGTTCACGCAGCACCCCACGGGTACCAGGTGCGACGACGGGTCCGGCAGCGGCGGATAGACCAGCGGGGCATTGGGGTCGTACACGCCCCCACCGCCCACCCACGCGGCGCCCACGCGGTTGATCCACGCGAAGCGCTTGTAGAGGTTGAAGATGATGCAGCAGCACGGCGGCGCCGTGCCCGGCTTCGACGACTTCAGGCAGATGCGCACCTCGTACGAGCGGGCGGGGAGCAGCCGG
The DNA here is from genome assembly GCA_035995965.1 of Longimicrobium sp. Classification (GTDB taxonomy): domain Bacteria; phylum Gemmatimonadota; class Gemmatimonadetes; order Longimicrobiales; family Longimicrobiaceae; genus Longimicrobium. Next base: position 1,144 of record DASYJZ010000634.1, read on the forward strand.
GTCTTGATCCACCCCAGCGTGCCGTTCAGCACCGGCGCGGAGCCGATGGGCCCGTGCCCGGGGTACACCACGCCCTCCGAGTGCCACCCGTGCGGCCCGTTGCACGCCTCTCCCTCCACGAAGCGCCACTCGATGGTGTAGCCGCCGAAGAAGGCGCCCAGCGCGTCGCCCGTCACCGGCACGCCGATGTCCTGGATTTCGAGGATCGGCTGCTCCTCGAAGCACGCGGTGGGGTTCGTCAGGTGGCAGCGCAATGGCCCCAGGCAGTCTTCCAGGCTGTGCTCGTACTCGGCCAGACAGCGCCGCATCTCCTCGCGCGTCCGCGCGCAGGCCAGGCAGCACCCGAAGCGTATGGCGGCACGGCACCAGCAGCGGCAGAGCCAGAACCAGGGGTTGCGCGAGTGGGCGGCAAAGGCGTCGCTCCCCAACAGCGCTTCGGCGGCCTCGTTGCTGGCGAGGCGATCGAAGAGCGCCGAGGTGAAGGCATTGTCGCGGCAGCAGTCCGCCCGTCCGGACAGCACGTCGTCCACCGCGCCGCGGTCGAGCTCCACCTTGAGCTCCTCCTCCTTCAGCCAGCCGCGGTAGCTCTGCCCCAGGAGCTCCGCCAGCCGCCGGAAGTCGTCGCGCTCCAGCGCGGTGACCGGCGAGCGGGGGTTGCGCCCCATGGCCGTGCGCACGCAGAGCCAGTAGCGGTAGAGGTAGTAGTTGAGCGCGTTGTAGTCGCGACATCCGTGGCATACCAGCCACCCGAACATCCAGCAGCAGCGCACGTAGGGGAGGCACCACCGCCACTCGGCCTCGGGCCCAAGGATCTCGGCGGCCTCGCGTGGGAAGTACTGGAGCGCCGTGTCGTCGGTGAAGAAGCGCTCCGCCGCCTGCGTGGCGAGCGCCACGTCGTCGACGGGACGGAGAACGCCCACGTCTCCAGCGTCTCCGGGTGCCGGCTCTTCGGTGGCGGCGCGCAGCACCGGGGCCAGCGCCTTCAGCAGCAGGTCGAAGTGGTCCTGTTCGGGATCGCCACGTGATGCGGGGGCACGCGGGTCTGCGGTGGAATCGGACATGATGGACTCCTCTGGGAAGAATGAAGGGGACTGCGGATGGAAAGGACTTCGCTGATTCGAGCAGGTGCGGTCTGCTGGGGAGCGGCCGAACGGAAGGAGAAGACGGAAGGAGAGGCCGGCGGACCGTGACCGGGTGAGGCAGCGAAGGACGCCAGCGCTCCATGAGCCTGGCTACCGGTCCAGATGGGCAAGCCTCAGGCCAAAATGTGGCACCTGATACCCGTTACAGTTAAGCCTCTTTTGGCGTGTCGATTAAGCCCCGCTTCGTAGCAGATGACCGCAGAAGGTCAATGGCAGGTCAGGGATCGGTCGGGGCGCGGGCTCGTCAGTCGGGACATTTGCGTGACACGTTGGCCATTGGCTTAGGGCTGATTCAACCGACGGCGTTGCATCGACGAATCCCCGAACGCCCTACGCAGAGCCGCGAAGCCGCAGAGAGATGGGCATCTCCCTCTGCGGCTCCGCGGCTCTGCGTGAGATTTCTGTTTCCGTTTTTGTGCGATCAGGGCCCGAGCAGGATCGCGTTCATCAGCAGCGGCTGGGTCGAGCGCCAGAAGAGGCGGAAGAGCGGGTCGTCGGCGAAGAGGACCACGGTGCCGCGGCCCATCCGCTTGGTCACCAGCCATCCGCCCTGCCCCAGCCGCTTCAGGTTCTCGGGGGAGATGACCCCCGCGAGCCGCTGCGGCGCCTGGGGGAAGAAGGCCACCGTCTCGATCCCCTCTCCCGGCTCGAACACGGTGCTCCCCATGTGGAGCACGAAGGTCTGCGCCGGGTTCGCGTCCAGCCCCGCACCGAAGGCCAGCGGGTGCGCCGGGTCGAGCGTGACGGCGACGATGGTACCGGGCACCTCCTGCCGCCACTCCTGCTTCTCCCGCTCCTCGCGCCCGGCCAGGAAGCGCCGCGCGTTCGCGCTGTCCTTCTGCGGCTCGCGCACCTTGACCTCGGCCAGCGCGGCGACCGCCTCGGCCCCGCCGGCGAGGGCCACCAGCCGCCCGCCCCGCTGCACGAAGCCCTTCAGCGCGTCCTCCGCCCCCTTCACCACCCGGCCGGCCGCGTCGGGGATCACCACCACGTCGTACCTCCCCAGGTCCACGCGCCCCAGGTCCGCTGCCTCCACCGCGTCGAAGCCCATCCCCACCTGCTGGTCCAGGAAGAACCAGAGCGCCCCGAACGAGGTGGGGTCCACCCCCTCGCCCGAGACGACGGCGACCCGGGGGCGGCGGACGTTCACCACGTTCTCGCTGCCGAGGTCGATCCCCTCGTCGCTGTGCCCGGTGGACACGGCGACGGCATAGCCGCCCAGCCCCGCCCGCGTGGCCCGCGCCTGCAGCGAGTCGTTGCCGCGCGCGGGGACGAACCAGGTGCCCGCCGGCCAGCGCCGCCCGGCGATGGTGGCAGATTTCCGCAGGACGCGTGCGCGCCCGCCCAGCTCCAGGAAACGCATCACCGCTCCCGTCTCCACCGCGCCGGGGGCCACCAGGTAGCCGTACGACGCCGCGGGCGCGGCCGCCGGCCCCCGCTGCGACGGCGCGGGGACGGCCGCCCAGCTCCCGCCGAGCCCCGGCGACACGCGGTACGCCGCGACGCCGTAGGCGTAGGGGAGCGACCAGGCGGAGATGTCGTAGGAGAAGTTCGCCCGCAGCGTGGTCTCCTGCTGCAGCAGCGTCACGGCGAGGCGGCCCAGCCGCTGGCGGGCGCGCACCCGGTACGTCCCCGCCGGGAACTGCCCGCGCTGCGGAAAGCCGGTGTACGCCGCCGCCCGCGCGCCGAAGCCGGCGCCCGCGCGCTCCACCTCCACCCCCTGCGTGCGCAGGTGCTCCACCAGCGCCTCGATGCGGCTGGGGTCGCTTCCGGGGACGAGCAGGAAGTCCTGCTCCCCCGCGCCTGCGGTGCGCGCGGCCGCGGCGTAGTCGGCCAGGAGCTGCGCCTTGCCGGCGGCCGAGGTGCGCAGCGTGGCCAGGCTGCTGGTCCAGTGGTGCAGCGCGCGGTCGTGGAGCGTGAGCGTGTCGCCGTCCTCGCGCTGGATGGCCTGGCCGGCGGCGCCGTGGCCGGCCTGCTCGTACGTCATCCCGATGGCGCCGGTCAGGCTGGGCCACGAGTCCCCGTAGCCCGGGTAGAAGAGGTCGAACTCCTCGCCCGTGTAGTACCCCCACCCCTGCTGGTCGAAGGCGCGCGCGTTGGCCTCGCCGAAGCGCTTCCCCCACTGCAGCACGTAGGGCGGATAGATGGGGTTGATGGGCGCCGTGGCGGGGAAGAAGAAGTACGACGAGTTGTACCCCATCTCGTGGAAGTCCACGTGCACCTGCGGGTTCCACCGCCACCAGGTGGTCAGGCGCTGCCGCGTCTCGCGCTGGGTGGCCCAGCTCCAGTCGCGGTTCAGGTCGAAGAGGTAGTGGTTGAAGCGCCCGCCCGGCCACGGCTCGCGGTGCTCGCGCGCCTGCGGGTCCGGGTCCGGGCGCGCGCCGCGGACGGAGCGGAACCAGTTCACGTAGCGGTCGCGCCCGTCGGGGTTGGTGACGGGGTCGATCACCACCACCAGCGCGTCGAGCACCCCGCGCACGTCGGGCGCGCCCCGCGCCAGGTCCCAGGCGGTCCACATCGCCGCCTCGCTCGACGAGCTCTCGTTGCCGTGCACGCCGTAGCTGAAGTACACCACCGCCGGGTTCTCCGCCGCCACCTGCGCGGCGCGCGGCGCACTCGTCTCCGGCCGCGCCAGCTCGGCGTTGGCCGCCAGCACCTGGTCCAGGCGCGCCATCACGTCCGGCCGGGCGAACACGAGCTGGAAGAGCTCGCGCCCCTCGTAGGTCTCGCCGTAGGGGAGGTAGCGCACGCGGTCGGGCGCGGCGGCGGCGAGTGCCTTCGCGTACTGCTGCACGCCGGCGTACGGGGTGAAGCGCTCGCCCAGCGCGTAGCCCAGCACCTGCGCGGGCGAGGGCGGCGCGGCCTGGGCGGCCGCGGAGGGCGGCAGGAGCGCCAGCGCGAGCGCGGCGGCGCCGGCGAGGATGCGGCGTGGCATGCGGAAGATTCGGTCGGCTGGGGAAACAAAAAGGCCCCGGCGGGGTCAATCGGACGAAGCTACGCGCGCCGCAAGGGGGGCGCAACGCGCGGCTTGACACCCCCGCGGCGGGCCGGTACGCTCACGCCGGCCAGCCGGACGG
>DASYJZ010000635.1:0-5786 GCA_035995965.1 Longimicrobium sp.
CCGGACGAGCCGCCGCCGGAGCCGCCGCTGGGGGCGGTGGGGACGTTCACGTTCACGTCCACCTTGTGCTCGGTGGTGCCGCCCCCGCCGCCGCGGAAGAAGATGAACCAGGCGAGCGCCGCCACCACCAGCAGCACCAGCAGCCCCATCACCAGCGAGTTGCCGCCGCCGCCGTCGCCTCCGCCCGCGGGGGGCGGGTTCACGTTGTTGACTTCGACCTCGGCCATCGTGACCTCCGGGTGAGCACCCGGCCGCGTGCCCGCAGTCGCGGAGCGTAGCAGCGGGGCCGTTCAGGACGCGCCCTGCGACGGCCCCTGATGCGCACTCCGTGCCACGCCGCGCCGGGCGTGTTCGGACTCGCGGGGATGCGGTGCGAAGCACGCCATTCCATCGCGCGCGAACGGGTCTTCCCCCAGCCGGTGCGAGCGTCGATATTGCGCGCCGACCCTCACGCCGACCGCGTCCCCGCACCGCCGCACCCGCCTTGCCCGACCGCACCGCTTCCCCGGCGACCGGCGCCGCGCACGACGGGCCGCTCACGCGCGGCACCACCGACCGCGGCGACCTGGCGCTGGTGCTCACCGGCGGCGGCGCGCGCGCCGCGTACCAGGTCGGCATCCTGCGCTACATCGCCCACCGCTGGCCGGAGCTGAGCTTCCCCATCATCACCGGCGTGTCGGCGGGGGCGCTCAACGCGGCGCACCTGGCGCAGGCGCACGGCACCTTCACGCAGGCGGTCGACGAGCTGGCGGCGCTCTGGGCCGAGCTCACCCCCGACCGCATCTTCCGCGTGGACGTGGGGGGGCTGCTCTCGAACATGGGGCGGTGGGGGCTGCAGCTCGCGGGCGGCGGGCTGCGCGAGGCGCGGGTGCGCGGGCTGGTGGACACGGCCCCGCTCGGGGAGCTGCTCACCGAGGCGCTCGCACCGGTGGACGGAGAGCTGACGGGGATCGACTACAACCTGGCCCGCGGTACGCTGCGCGCCGTGGCGATCGGCACCACCAGCTACAGCACGGGGCAGACGATCGTCTGGGTGCAGGGGCGAAACCTGCAGACGTGGGAGCGGCCCTCGCGGCGCGCCGTGGAGACGCGGCTGCGCGTGGAGCACGTGATGGCGTCGGCGGCGCTGCCGCTCTTCTTCCCCGCGGTGCAGATCGGCGACCACTGGCACGGCGACGGCGGGATCCGCCTGACGGCGCCGCTCTCGCCCGCGCTGCACCTGGGCGCGCACAAGATCCTCGCCGTCTCCAGCCACTACGAGCGCAGCTACGACGAAGCCGACCGCCCGGCGGTGAAGGGCTACCCGCCCCCGGCGCAGGTGATCGGCGTGCTGATGGACGCCATCTTCCTGGACGTGGTGGACGAGGATGTGATGCGGATGGAGCGGATGAACGAGCTGCTGCGCCGCTGCTCGCCCGAGGCGCGCGACGGGATGCGGGTGGTGGAGCTGATGACCTTCCGCCCCTCGCGCGACCTGGGCATCATCGCGCGCGAGTACGAGCCCAGGCTCCCGCGCGCCTTCCGCCTGCTCACGCGCGGCCTGGGCACGCGCGAGACCCGGAGCCCCGACATGCTCTCGCTGATGATGTTCCAGGACGACTACGTGAAGCGCCTGATGGACATCGGCGAGGAAGACGCCGCCCGCCGCGGCGACGAGCTCGCCGAGTTCCTCGAGTCCAACGGCGGCTGAACGGCAACGGCAAGCGAATCCGTCCAGAAAGACGTCCTATCATATCATACCGGTTTCACAGAATATCTGTGCATCGGCTCCACCCCTTGAGACGTCATCCCGAGCGGTGCCGCTGCGTCGGCCTGGACGCGTCACCAACGCCTGGCGGCACCCGAGGGATCTAGACTTTCCGCCGCGATGTTGTCGGCTTCGTCGCCCCGACAGGCTTTAGATCCCTCGGCGCCGCCACGGTTCAGCGTGGGTTCGGGTACAGAGCGGCGGCGCCTTCGGGATGACGTCTCTTCGCAGAATCGATTGGGGAAATCGGTATCATGGGGTTAGGGTGAGCGGCGGGGCCCTCGTTCGTTGCACCTGAACAGCGGAGGCGGAGGGGCTCGACCCCAAGGGATTGCGCCCGCCGCAGTCTACTTCATGGAAAGATCGGCCAGGTAGAACGTCATGGGCCGGTTCCCGTTGTCTGCCGCCGCGGCGATCCAGGCGAAAGCCCCAACCACGTTCGAGAGGTCCTCGCGTGAGAGGTCGATCCGGTACGGACGCCACTCCTTTGCGAGGACGACGCTGCCCAGGGACGCCTCGAAGCTGTCCGGGTGCGGTCCCCCCCGGAAGATCCCCCCGGACTTGAACTCGACGATTTCTCCTCCCACCTCACCCCGCGCGAGGAAGGCCACCTCCCGGGCGCCCCGCAAGTCCAGCCCGGGTTCCGTCGCCCAGTTGTCCGGGGGGTGCTGCCAGTAAACACCTGCCCAACCCAGGTCACCGGGCGCATAGGTGACCTTCACCACGAGCATCGATCGTCCGTTCACCTCCGCGCCGCTTTGGGCGACCGTCACGTACGTTTGGCCGCGCACGCCGTCACCCATCCAGCCGGACGGCGTATATCGCTCGCGGACGGCAAACGGAACGGCCTGTTCCCTGGCGCGCGGGGGCGTCCTGGTTTCTCCAGACGAGCCTGATTGCTCTCGAGCGGGGAGCGTCCTCTCCCCGGCTCCGGGCGGAGCTTGCGCCTGCGGCGCTCCGTCACGCTGGATCAGGATCATTCGCGAGGGATCGACGCCCGGCCGCACCACCATCTGCGGGCAATCGCGCTCGGCGGGGTGGTCCAGGGCGAGCGCCGTACGCGCCTGGTCGAACGCCGCCTGCACCGAGTGACCGAAGGCGATGGCGCGATAGAACGATGCGCCGAAGGTGATGGCGGCCTGGTCGGAGATCCTGTTCCGGGTCCCGATGGCGCATCCCACGGCCTCCGCGATCGCCTGCGCCTGCGGGAGCGAGAAGCAGACGTTGAGCACGACCACGCGAATGTCACCGCCGAAGACCGTGAACAGCTGCGCCAGGGCGGGTCCATCCACGGACTGTGGCCTTCCATCCTTTCCCACCAGCACCAGGCCGTCGCCGCCGCCGTGGCCGCTGAAGTGCACCACCTGCGGGCGCTCCTCGTTCAGCGCCTGCAGCAGGTCGTCGGTGCGCGCGGCCCAGCGCACGACGAACGCCACCTCGTTGCGGTACTCGGCCGCGCGCACCTTTCTCTCCATCTGCCGCACGTCCTCGTCCAGCAGCAGCCGGCGAGCCCGCCCGTCGGGCGGAGCCGAGCAGGGGTCGGCGGCGAAGACCAGCACCTGGACCGTGTTCATCGACACGTGGCGTAGAAGTGCCAGTCGCTCCCCAGCTGCGCCACGACCTCGGGGAGGGGGATGGGGTGCCAGCGCGGGCCGCCCGTGTGCTTGCGGCTGGTGTTGCCGGCGTGCACGAGCGCGGCGTAGAGGCCCGGGTCGGGAATGGCGGCGACACTGCCGGGGGGGAGCGACCACAGCCAGCGGGTGTCCTCGCCTTCGTCGAGCTCGGGAAACGGGCGTTGCTCCCAGGCGCGGCGGCGGAAGAGCATGGTGCCGCCCGCCACCCAGGCGCGCGAACGGGGAGGCCAGCGGTACTCCCAGGCGCGCCCCGCCATCGGCTCGAAGAAGCGCAGCGTGGCCAGCCCGCAGACCTCCGCCGTCCCCGCCGCTTGCAGCGCCCGCACCTGCGCCGAGAGCCGCCGGGCCGGCGCCCAGTCGTCGTCGTCCCAGTGCGCCAGCAGCTCGCCACGCGCCAGCGAGCACGCCAGGTTTCGCTTGCCGCCCAGGGTGCGCTGCCGCTCCACGCGATGGTAACGGATGCGCGGATCGGGGGGGAGAAGGTCCTCCACCGCGTCCGCGCCGTCGTCCACCACCACCAGCTCGCGGCGGGGGTGGTCCTGCCGCAGGAACAGCTCGACCGCGTGCGCGGCGTAGCGGCGCCGGTCGCGCGTCGGCATCAGGCACGACACCAGCGGGACGTCGTCCTCGCCGCCGCCCACGCCCGGCGCGTGCCCGATCGCCGGCGCCGCGCGCTCGGCGATGGAGACGAGCGCGGTCCGATGCGGCGCGCTGTCTCCCCGCCCGGGCAGCCCCGAGCGCGCGTGCACCTCCCGCTCGACCCGGTCCACGTCGAGCGCGCGGAGGCAGTCCACCCGGGCGGAGCAGGCGCGCAGCTTCGCCGCCTGCCAGCACGGCTCGCACGCCAGCCCCGCGCGCAATACGGTGACGTTGGGCGGAAAGCCCCCCAGGTCCCGGTCGCAGGTGGGGCCGAAGAGGAGGACCGTGGGGGCGCCCACCGCCGCGGCCACGTGGCCGAGGCCGCTGTCGTTCGCCACCACCGCGCCCGCCGCGGCCAGCGCCTCCGCGGTCTGGCGCAGGGTCAGCCGGTCGGCCAGGGTGCGCACGTGGCCGGGGAAGCGGAACGGGGTGCCGTCGAACTCGCGCAGGTCGTCGCCGGTGCCCACCACCGCCACGTCCGCGAAGCGCTCCGCCAGCGCGGCGAAGTGCGGCCACCGCTTGGCCGCCATCTCCCCCGTCTTGCACCCCGGCGCCAGCACGAGCGTGGCCCGCGTGACCCCGTGCTCCTCGGACGGCGCGACCGGCAGCGTGCAGGCGGGGCGCTCGCCGGCGGGCCACCCCATCCCCTCCGCGAACGCCAGGTACCACCCCTGCTCGTCACGCCAGAAGAGCGCGTCGGACGGGCGCGCCAGCACGCCGGGGCGGCCGGCGTAGCCCCGCCCCAGCCGCGGCCAGGCGAAGGGCGGCACCGCGGGGACGAGCCCCGCGTACCGCTCGCCGTGGGGAAAGGCGCCCGCGTGCACCCGGCGGACCAGGCTCCACCCGGCGAAGAGGTCGGCGGCCTGCGGGTAGTCCGCGTGGAGCAGGAGGTCCACCGCGAACCCCATCCGGTGGAGCGCGACCAGCAGCGGCGTGGCGAGCACCAGGTTCCCGATCCCCGCCGCGAGGTGCACCAGCAACGCGGCCTCCTCGCCGCCACCGGCGCCGGATGATGCCGGTTTCCGCATTCGACTGCGCATTCCTCGGCTACGGTACCGGCGGGCTCTCACAGGGGTCACAGTGGACACAGGGGACTGCCAATGGCTTCCTCTGTGCCCCCCGTGACCCCTGTGAGAGATTGCTGTTGACGGTGCCGGGAGTGCGCTCAGGGCCCGGCGATTCCCGGCGAGTACACGTACAGCTTCCACCCCATGCGCCGGGCCAGCGGATGGCCGCGGAACTGTCCCTCCACCACGCGGTGCAGCGGGTCCTGCACCCACCCGGCGGCCAGGAAGCGGGCGTGCCACCACGCGCGCGTGCGCATGGAGACGTGCGTGACGTCGTTGCCGCGCGGGGCGTAGCGGGCCTGCTCGGCGTCGCTCTCGAAGCTGGGGATGCTGGCCACCAGCGCCACCTCCGTCCACGTCCGGGCGCGGGCCATGAACGAGTCGATCTGCGCCTCCGTGAGCGTCTGCAGCAGCTCGGCCGCGACCAGGACGTCGAACCGGCGGGCGTAGGCGGCCTCGTCGGTGGTGGCGCGGACCAGGAACGGCCGTGCCGCGCCGTCGGCGTGGTCGATGGCCCAGGCGCTTCCGTCGAAGCCGCGGGCGTCGTGTCCCCGCTCGCGCAGCGCCCGGACCAGGAAACCCTTGGCGCATCCCGCGTCCAGGAAGGACCCGGCCCCGGGGAACAGGTCGCCCAGCATCCGCGCGAACTCGCGGAACAGCGCGCCGAAGAGCGGCCAGCTGTATCCGCGCGCCCAGTTG
>DASYJZ010000636.1:0-4878 GCA_035995965.1 Longimicrobium sp.
CGGCGTCGACGAGAACTTCTTCGTCCTGGGCGGCCACTCCCTGCTCGGCGCCCAGCTGATCGTCCGGATCCGCGACCGCTTCGGCGTGGAGCTCTCGCTCGTCGCCGTCTTCCGCGCCCGCACCCTGGCCGCCTTCGCCTCGCTGGTCGAAGAGGCGCTGACCCTGGGCGACCCCGGCGCGCTCACGGAAGAAGAGGTGCTCAGCCTGTTCTGATACCGGATTCCGTGATTGGCTGTGCGTTCCTGGAGTGTATCGATGGGCCGGCTATAGATCCTTCGGCCTGCCAAGTCTTTGCCGGATAGAAGGATGAGACGAGGTCGGCCTCAGGATGACGTCTTGGGGTTCTTGCACGAATGCACACTTGATCGGGAGGATCGGTATGATCCCGATTTCCGAAATCGATTGTGCAAAGGGACGTCATCCCGAAGGCGCCGCCGCTCTGTACCTGAACCAACGCTGAACCGTGGCGGCGCCGAGGGATCTAAGACCTGTCACCGCGACGAAACCGACCTCATCGCGGCGGAAAGTCTAGATCCCTCGGGTGCCACCAGGCGTTGGTGACGCGTCCAGGTCGGCGCAGCGGCACCGCTCGCGATGACGTCTCAAGGGTCGGAGCGGATGCACAGACATTCTGCGAAATCGGTATGACAACAGACAATCCGTTCAGCTTCCGGGGACGCGCAGCCTCAGGAGCTGCCCGGCCTCCCGCGCGATCCCCAGCCGCGGCTCCGCACGCGTGTGCGCCTGCACGTCGAAGAGCCACGTCCCCTCGCCCATCCACGCGGACGCATCGACGATGCCGCTCGACTCCCAGCACGTTCCTGCGGCCACGCTGCACTCCGGGTTCAGCAGCTCGGCCACGGCCCGCGGATCGAGCAGCCGGGCATCCGCCGCGCGCGTGAACCGCCAGATGCGCGGCGCGCGCGCCCAGGCGGGGTGCGCGGGGTCTTCCTGCACCATCAGGCTGCGCGCGCTCGCCGCCACGTTGTCCGGCGACGCCCATCCGGAGGCCGGGCCCGAGGAGCGCGCCATCAGCGTCATCCTCGCCTGCGTGGGGTCCGAGGCGAGGAACTGCATCCGGTAGATAGAGCCGTACGGGTCCCACGGCGGGCCGGCGGAGGGCACGTCCGGCGCGCCGGTGTCGACGAAGTAGAGCGCGGGCGGGTCGTTCGTCCCCGTCGCATGGTCGTAGTCCCCGTCCTCCAGGCGCACGAAGGGGAAGGCGCCGAGCGCGTCCGCCGCGGCCTGGAGCTGCGCCGAGGAGAGCGACGCGGCGTCCGGGATCTCCACGAAGCGCCCATCCACCCCCTGCATCACCCCCAGCTCCCCCGCGTTCGCCGCCCCGGCGGAGGTGAAGACGTACAGCTTCCCCCGCCCCGCCAGGACGTCGGCCTCGCTGGCGGCCACGTACAGGTACAGCTCCGAGCGCCCGCGCCGGTCGTCGAGCCCGGCCAGCACCACGCGCCCCGGGAAGCCGGGGATCGCCACCAGGTTCTCGTGCGCGAAGCGGCCGATCCACGGCATCTCCACCACCTGGCCGGTGCGGGAGACGGCGAGCTGCACCCCGTCCTGCGGGCCGCCGGTCACCTCCTCGCCGGTGAGGAACCAGCCGGAGGGGAGGCCCTCGCGCGCCCCGGTGTAGGTGGCCGAGCAGAGGTTGCGGTAGCCCTCGCTCCCGTCCACCACGTACGCGCCGCGCAGCACCGTGGCGCTCCCGGGGTCCAGCACCAGCCGCGACACGCGCGCACCGACGAACCTCGCTGTGCCGTCCGTCCCCGCGACGCCGCCGGGACCGAGCTCGTGGTTGGAGAAGAGGACGAGCTCGCCGCCGTCGAGGTAGCCGCCCAGCCCGTCCGGCACCGGCGCCCAGACGAAGCCGCCCGGCAGCGTGTCGCCCGCGCTCAGGATCGGCTGCACCTCCGCCCCGCCCAGCCCCACCGCCAGCGCCGGCTGCGCCGTGCGAAAACCAGCCTTCCCGGGACCCGTCCCGTCGCCCGAGCACGCCGCGGCCGCGCAGGCGAGGAAGATCCTACAGAAAAGTCTCACGCAGAGCCGCGGAGCCGCGGAGAAGCCGGGTGCTTTTCTCTGCGGCTCCGCGGCTCTGCGTGAGATGATCGGTTCAGTCAGTTGCCCTTCCACTTCACCGGGCGCGTTGCACGGGGATGCACGTTCAGGCGATGGGCCGCGCGGCGGAAGACGGGGCCGTGGTCCACCGGCAGCCCCTCCACGTACTGCCAGAGGTGGATCATCTCGTGGCGCATGGTCTCCTCCGCCTCGCCCGGGGCGCCGTGCGCGCAGAGGCGCCAGGAGATCACGATCTCCAGCGGGCGCGAGGAGAAGTGCCCGTTGCGCCGGCGCATCTTGTGGCTGAGGTGGATCGGCACGCGCGGCAGCCGGCCGGAGAACGAGGCGCGGTTTACCTCGTCGAACGCCGCCTGCATCCGCTCGAGGTGCGCCCGGTCGCGCGGGTGCGGCCGCCGTCGCAGCGGCCGCGCCACCGTCCGGTCCAACGGGATCGCGTTGATGAACGCGCGCACCGCCTGCTTCGCGGCGTTCCGCTTCCGCGGCGGCGCACCCGGCGTGTAGAGCACCGCGACCGCCGCCAGCACCGCCTCGTCGGCGCCGGCGAAGGAGACGTGCATGCGGATCAGCGACCGGTCCCTGCCGACCGAGATCATCGTCCGGCGGTTGTGCGTGAACACCAGCCGCTGGTGCGACGCGCCGTGGCGGCGGAGCACCGCCAGCACGCCGGACTCCGAGCGCACGCCCGGCTCGCGCGGCGCAGGTGGCGGCGCGGGCGGCGCGGGGCGCACGGGGGCTGGCCGGTCCGGCGCGGGTGCGGCGCCGAACAGGTCCAGGATGACATCCTTCAGGCTCACGGTGGATGCGCGGTGCTGCGGTCAGGCGGTGAGCGCCGCCGCCAATGCGGGCGGGCGCTCGGGGTGGCGGTACTCCACGGTGTAGCCCAGCGCGCGCGGGATAGCCAGCAGCCGGTCCAGGTCCAGGTCCACGCGGGCGCCGGCCTTCTGCGTCACCTCGTCTTCGATCGGCAGGTCGAAGTCGTCGGCGCCGTACTCCAGGGCGCGGAAGGCGTCTTCGTTCTGCGTGAGCACCGACGTGCGGAAGTGCTTCACGTTGTCCAGGAAGACGCGGCACACCGCCATGTGCCTCCAGTAGTCGCGCGGGCTGATCTCCATCCCCCCCAGCGCGGTGCCGTACGGCTTGTACGTCCAGCAGAGGAAGGAGAAGAGGCCCTGGTAGCCGTCGGCGAGCGCCGCGTCCTGGAAGTCGCGGGTGCGCTGCAGGTGCTCCAGCCGCTCCTCCAGCGTCTCGTCGAAGCCTATCACCATGGTGGCGGTGGTGCGCATCCCGGCCTCGATCACCGCGCGCTGCGCCTCGAGGTACCCGCGCACCGTGTACTTGAACTTCGCGTGGCGCTTGCGGAAGTCCTCGGTGAGGATCTCGGAGCCGCCGCCGGTGATCCAGTGCACCCCGGCGTCTCGCAGCCGCGCCGCCGTCTCCGCGAAGCTCAGGTCCGCCCGGTCGGCCAGGTACATGAGCTCGGCGATGGTGAGCGCGTAGAACTCCACCCGCTCGCCGTAGCGCTCGCGCACCGCCGCGAAGAGGTCGGCGTAGTAGTGCAGCGGGAGCTTCGGGTTGAAGCCGCCGTTGAAGGCCACCAGGTCGCCCCCCACCCCGAGCAGCTCGTCGATCTTGGCGAAGACGTCGTCGCGCGTCATCACGTACCCCCCGGCCTGGTTGGGGAGCACGTAGAAGGCGCAGTAGTCGCACTGCGCCACGCACACGTTGGTGTAGTTGATGATGCGCATCACCATGTAGGTGGCACGGTCCGGCTGGTGCCACCGGGCGCGGACGAGCTGGGCGAGGCGCTTGAGCTCCTCGTCGCCCGCGTGGTGCCAGAGCACCGCCGCGTCGTCCGCCTCGATGCGGCCGCCCCGCTCCACCACCGCGGCGATCTCGCGCAGGCGCGCGGAGGCGTTCCCGTTCGTTGGCGTCCCCGGCACCGGCGGCTCCCCTGCTGCGGCTCGGAAGTGCTGTCGATTCACCCCTCAAGAATGGCGGGCGGAGGGGTGCCGGTCAACGCCCTGCGTGCGTCCGAGACCATGATATCTCACGCACAGACGCGGAGAAACAGAGAGAAAAGCTGCGTGCTCTCCGTTTCTCCGCGTCTCTGCGTGAACCGGCCGTTTTGCGGTAGAAGCTACGGCAGCACCCGCGCCGGCTCGATGAGCGGACGCCCGCCCCGCCGGGTGAAGAGCGTGGCTTCGAGGATGACGGCGGCGGTGTTGACGTTCTCGGCGCCGGAGATGCGCCCGCTCTCCTCGAACACGCCGGCGCCCCAGCCGCGCGGGGTGCGCGCGCCCGCCACCTTCTGCACCGCCAGCCAGGTGTAGGCGCTCGGCAGCAGCGCGTGCCACCCGAACGCCCCCTTGGTGCTCACCGTGCGCGGCGTGGGCCCCGGCGCGGCGCCTTCGGGCGGGGCCACCGGGAACTCCTTGCCGTCGGCGTAGACGGAGTAGTAGAGGAAGTACGGCGGCCCGTTCAGCGCGTCTTCGTTGACGATGGTCACCGCGCCTGTCTGCCGCCAGCGCGCCTCCTGCGCCGCCAGCACCCGCCAGGCCAGGTCGCGCACCTCCGGCGTCCACCCCGCCTCCAGCCCGTACATCACGAACGGCTCGCTGGTCAGCAGGTCCCCGCCGCGCGTGTCGGCCAGCAGCGGCACGCCCAGGATGGTGATGGGCCGCGCGTTCGAGAGGCGCATCGCACGCTCGGGGACGTGCCCCCAGGCGGCATAGCCCAGCGCCGAGTACTGCTCGTAGCCCAGGCGCCCCTCCTGGTAGGCCCGCGCCCGCCGG
>DASYJZ010000637.1:0-8259 GCA_035995965.1 Longimicrobium sp.
CGGCGCAGCGCGTCCGCCGAAGCACGTTCGGGAGAATGATGGAGGATTCGCGCCAGCGCCCTCAGCGAGGCGGCGAGGCGGGGATCACCAGCGTCTGCCCAGTGCGCAGCGCGTCGCCGGTGAGGCGGTTGGCGGCCTTGAGCGCGTCGACCGTCACCCCGTACCTGCGCGCGATCCCGAACAGCGTCTCGTGTGCCGCCACGGCGTGCGTCCGCCGCCCGCGCGGGGCGGGCCGTGTCTCCGCGGCCGGGCGGCGCGCGGCGGGCTCCGCCGTCTCCGCGGTCCGCCGTCTCCCTTCCGCGCGCGCTGTGTCGGCGGACGCGGTGCGGGCGCCGGCCGGGAGCCGCAGCACCGTTCCCGTCTCCAGCTCGCCGGCCACCAGCTCCGGGTTCAGCGCGCGCACCTGCGCCGTGGTGACGCCGTACCGCCGCGCGATCCCGAAGAGCGTCTCCCCCGACGCCACCCGATGCGTCCGCCGCCGCGCCGTGGTACGCGCCCGCCCCGCCGTGTCGGCCGACGCGGCACGCCGGGTGGACGCCGTGTCGCGCGCGGCCGTGCGGGTCCCTGTGCGGCGGGGGGTCGCGGCGCTGTCGGCGGCGGCGCGGCGAGTGCGGCGCGGCGGAGGTGCGGCAGCGGTGTCGGTAGCAGCGGCGGAATCGGCGGGCGGCTCGGCGGCGGCGGAGTCTTCCGCGGCGCTGTCGCTGGCGGCGGCGGCCAAGCGCGCGGCGCGGCGGCGGGCGCGGACGGAGTCGGCGTCGAGCCAGACCACGTCGCGCGGCGCGCGCAGCGGCGCGACCCGTCCGCTCGCCTCGACCGCGAAGGGCGTCGACCAGCGTGGGTCGCGCGCCGGCGCCACGGCGGTGTCGGCGGCCGTGGACGACACCGTGTCGCGCGCCCCCAGCCGGATGGTGTCGCGCTGCGCCGGCGCCGGCGAAGGCGCCATCGCCGCGACGCACAGCAGGAGGAAGATGCCGACGCGTGTTCTCATGCCGAGTTCATCCGGATCCGTTCGACGACTTCGCACACCTGGCTCGGCGCCCGCACCCGAAACCCCGGTGCGAGGGGAGTCCGCGGAGGCGGGACTGTGTGCCGTTGTAGCCGCGAGTTTACTCGCATCGTCCGCATCGTCCGCATCGTCTCCGTCGTCCCCATCGTCACACCTCCTCCTCCCCGGAACTCGCCCCTCACACCGGCCTCTCCGTGCGGCGGTGCTTCACGACCTCGATCACGGCCGGCAGAACGGAGAGGATGAGGATGGCCACGATCACGATCATGAAGTTGTCCTTCACGGCGGGAATGTTCCCGAAGTAGTAGCCGCCGAAGAGGAAGAGCGTGATCCAGACCAGCGACCCGCCCGCGCTGAAAGCGATGAAGCGGCCGTACGGCATCTTCGATGCGCCCGCCACGAACGGGGCGTAGGTGCGCACGATGGGGATGAAGCGCGCGAACACCACCGCGCGCCCGCCGTACTTCGCGTAGAACGCCTCGGTGCGGTGCAGGTAGTCGAGCTTGAGGATGCGCGCGTCCTTGCGGAACACGCGCCGGCCCAGCCGATGCCCCACCCAGTAGTTCACGTTGTCGCCGCAGAACACCGCCACCATCAGGCAGGGCCAGAGGTAGTACACGTTCAGCCCGCCCCCCGCCGCCGACAGCGCCCCGGCCGCGAAGAGCAGCGAGTCGCCGGGGAGGAACGGCGTCACCACCAGCCCGGTCTCGGCGAAGAGGATCAGCGAGAGGATGCCGTACGCCCACGGCCCGTACTGGGAGGTGAGGTCGGCGAGGTGCTTGTCTAGATGGAGGATGAAGTCGATGAACGTCTGCACTGCGCGTCGTCCCTTCCCCCGGCCGCGGGGCCGAAAACGGGTTCAGCGGCCGCGGGAGGGAGCGCCCCGCCGCGTTGGATCACCGGCCGGAAGACTATCGGCTGCGCCACGCGTATTCAAGGGCGCCGCATGGATTTGCAGCCCTCCGGGCGCGCGGTTAGCTTCGGACGGGAGGGCATCCCTCCCACGAGGGGAGGGTGGATCGCTTCGCCTGGAACCGCCCCGAACACGCGAGTGTCTCAGTTCAGGAGGTGTCATCCCGAGGCCCTTCCTCGACGATGTCGCGTCCGCACGGACCCCCGCAGGGCCGAGGGATCTAACCGAGGACGCTACGTGGCCTCTGGGCGCGGCAGCGGCGCGAATGCCCGCCCGCGCACCCGCCCACTCGCGATGCATCCGCCGCTGAGGTGCGGCTGCCGCCCCGGGCCTCGCGCGTCCGCGGTTAGATCCTCACGGCGCTGCCGTCACTGGGCGCGAAGGCAGAGCACGTCGGGGCCGCGCCTCAGGATGGCACCGTGTGGGGCTGAGGGTCGAACAGGAACCATCCGCAGCGGAAGCACGGACGATGATCGAAGACGCCCCCGACGCACCGCTCTCCTCCGAGGAGAGCCTGCGGTACGCGCGGCACCTGATCCTGGACGGCGTGGGGCCGGCGGGGCAGCGGCGGCTGAAGCAGTCGCGGGTGCTGGTGGTGGGCGCGGGCGGACTGGGCTCGCCGGTGGCGCTGTACCTCGCCGCGGCGGGTGTGGGCACGCTCGGCATCGCCGACTTCGACGTGGTCGACGTCACCAACCTGCAGCGCCAGGTGATCCACGGCACGGGCGACGTCGGGCGGCTGAAGCTGGAGAGCGCCCGCGACCGCATCGGCGAGATCAACCCGCACGTGGTGGTGGAGCCGCACGCCGTCCGCCTGGACTCGGCCAACGCCCTCGACATCGTCCGCGCGTACGACGTGGTGGTGGACGGGACCGACAACTTCCCCACCCGCTACCTGCTGAACGACGCCTGCGTGCTGCTGGGCAAGCCGAACGTCTACGGCTCCATCCTGCGCTGGGAGGGGCAGGCCTCGGTGTTCTGGGCGGGCCGCGGCCCGTGCTACCGCTGCCTCTTCGCCGAGCCGCCCCCCCCGGGGATGGTGCCGAACTGCGCCGAGGGCGGCGTGCTGGGGGTGCTCCCGGGGATCGTCGGCTCCATCCAGGCGGCGGAGGCGCTCAAGCTGCTGCTGGGCGCCGGCGACTCGCTGGTCGGACGTCTCTTGCTCTTCGACGCGCTGCGGATGAAGTTCCGGGAGATGCGCCTGCGGCGGGACCCCGCCTGCCCCGTCTGCGGCGACCATCCGACGATCCACGAGCTGATCGACTACGAGCGCTTCTGCGGGCTCGCCCCCGAAGCGCCTTCCAGCGAACGAGGCATGGATCCCCACGGCATCCCCGCGATCACCCCCGCCGAGCTGAAGGAGCGGCTGGACCACGGCGACCGCATCACCATCATCGACGTGCGCGAGCCGTTCGAGTGGGAGATCGGCAACCTGGGGGCGCAGGGTGCGCGGCTGATCCCCCTGGGCCAGCTCCCCGAGCGCGCGGACGAGATCGACCCGGCCGACGAGGTGGTGCTGCAGTGCCGCTCCGGCGCCCGCAGCGCGCACGCGCTGGAGTACCTGCGCGCGCAGGGCTACGGGCGCCTCTGGAACCTCGACGGCGGCATCCTCGCCTGGGCCGACCAGGTGGATCCCTCCATCCCCAAGTACTGACCGATGCAGCCGCAGCCAGTGCCGACGCCGCCCGGCTTCGTGCTGCTGGGGATGCTCCTGGCCACGCTGGGCGTCGGGTGCGCGATTGGCGTGGCGTCGACTGACACCGGGCACGTCGCGCGTGCGCTGTTCGGGGTGGTCGCGATGCTGTCGCTGGTCCTGGTGGAGGCGCTCTGGTGGGTGCGGCCGTGGGTCGTCCGCACCGCCGATGCGTGGATGGTCGCGTGCATCGGCGCGGGGCTCTTCGCCGGCCTGGTCACCACGTCGGGACAGCTCGAGGCGCTGCTGACCGGCGCGTTGCTCGCGCTGTGCTTCGTGGGGCTGCCGTGCACGGCGGTCCACTGGTACGTACGGGACCGCGCGTTCCGGTTGGGGCTTGCTCCGGGCACCGCTCCGTGACAACCGAACGGAGGGGCCGATGAAGCGGCCCATGAGCTTCACCCTTCTCGGCCTGTACCTGGGGTGGGAGGCGCTGTCGGGGTTCCTGCTGGCGATTGGAGCGAGACTGGAGCCGATCCCCGACCGCGGTCCGCAAGGGCTGCCCCTGCTCACGACGGTGTTCGCCGCCGTGGCCGCGGAAGCGCTCTGGCGGTGCCGGCCGTGGTGCGTGCGCGCGACGATCGGCTACTTCGCCGTCTCCATCCTCGCGCCGCTAGCCGCCTCCGCCGCGACGGGCGGCCTCATGCCCGGCGAGGTGGTGTTCTCCATCCTGGGCAAGCTGATCTTCGTCGCCATGCCGGTTCTGTACGTGAACCACCGCGCCTCGCAGATCTTCGCTCCGTCGCCCGCGCCCGTCGCCATCCCCGCGCCCCGGCCGTAGGCGGCTCACGTCCGAAACACCCGCTCCACCGAGGACGACGAACGATGCCACCCACCCCCGCAGGGAATGCCGACCATTGACGATCCCGCGGTGACGCTCCCCACCGCCGACGACGTGCGCGCCGCGGCCGAGCGCCTGCACGGGGTCGCCACCCGCACCCCGGTGCTGACCTCGCGCACCCTCGACGCGCTGACGGGCGCCACAGTGTTCCTGAAGTGCGAGAGCTTCCAGCGCGGCGGCGCGTTCAAGTTCCGCGGCGCGTTCAACGCGGTGTCGAAGCTCTCGCCGGAGGAGCGGGCGCGCGGGGTGCTGGCCTATTCGTCGGGGAACCACGCGCAGGCGGTGGCGCTCACGGGCCGGCTGCTGGGGGTGAAGACGGTGGTGGTGATGCCGGAGGATGCGCCCGGAGCCAAGATCGAGGGCACCCGCGGCTACGGCGCCGAGGTGGTGCTGTACGACCGCCGCGGGCGCTCCCGCGAGGAGATCGCGGCCGAGCTGCAGCAGGAGCGGGGGATGACGCTGATCCCGCCCTTCGACCATCCCGACGTGATCGCCGGCCAGGGGACGGCGGCGCTGGAGCTGATCGCGGAGACGGGCCCGCTGGACGTGGTGATGACGCCGTGCGGGGGCGGCGGCCTGCTGAGCGGGACCGCGCTCGCGGCGAAGTCCGCCTCCCCCGGCGTGCGTGCGATCGGCGTGGAGCCGGAGGTGGCGAACGACGCCACGCAGTCGTTCCGCACCGGCGAGTTGCACCTGGTCCACAACCCGCCGACCATCGCCGACGGGCTGCGCACCCCCGCGCTCGGCCGCTACACCTTCCCGCTCGTCCGCGCCAACGTCGACGAGATGCGCACCGTCAGCGAGCGCCAGATCGTGGAGGCGATGCGCTTCCTTTGGACGCGGATGAAGCTGGTGGTGGAGCCCTCCGGCGCCGTCCCCGTCGCCGCGGTGCTCGCGGACCCAGAGGCGTTCCGCGGCCGCCGCGTGGGGATCGTGGTCAGCGGCGGCAACGTGGACCTCGCGGCGGTCTGCGAGTTGTTCGCGCAGCCATAGTCAGACTGTTTCACGCAGAGGGACCAGAGGAAGCAGAGGAGAACATGCCGTTTCCTCTGCTTCCTCTGGTCCCTCTGTGTGAGAGTGCTTATCCGTCGAAAACGGGCGGCGGGAAGTGGCGAACGTGCTCGGCGAGGGCCGCCAGCGCGCCAGCCAGCGTCACGGAGAGCTCCGCGTCGGCGGCGATCCCCGCCGCGTCGAGACTGCGGCCGAGGAGCGGGAGCGCGACACAGGCGGCGTGCACCAGGACGCCGGACATGGTGGCGACCGTCTCCGCGAGCTGCGCCTGCGCGTGCACCGACCGCGGCGAGGCGTTCACCAGCGCCACCGGCTTCCCCACGAACTCGGGTCCGCCGACCAGCCAGTCCAGCGCGTTCTTCAGCGACCCCGGCACCCCGTGCGCGTACTCGGGGCTGGAGACGAGCAGCGCGTCCGCGCTCCCGACCGCGGCGCGCAACTCCACCACCGCGGGCGGAAGGATGCCCATCTCCACGTCGGGGTTGAAGTGCGGAAGCTCGCCCAGCCCGCCGTAGATCGTCACCTCGACGCCGGCCGGCGCGAGCAGCCGCGCCGCCTCCACCACTGCGCGGTTGGAGGACGCAGCACGGAGGCTCCCGGAGATCGCGAGGATGCGGACAGCGGGCGAGGGCATGGGATCAGGGGGAGCCAGGGCGAATGAATTCGCTGCAACAACGACACGAAGTCCGCCGCCGCGGACTACCGGCTGCGGGGTTGCCGAGAGCTCGTGGCGCGGCACGAGCCTCCTCGCAGCCGGCGCGGCGAAACCGAGGCCATTTCGCCGGTCTCGACCACACGAGCCGGCGCAGGGAAGCCGAGATCACACCCCCGGTCCGTCCCCACCCCGGTGTCATTCCGAGGCCCGTCCGCGTCGACCCTCCGGCCGCACATGCGTCCGCAGGGCCGAGGAATCTACTTGCGGCCACCGCGAAACCCGAGCGCGGCAGCGGCACGATGGGCCGACGCGCGCCATCATCACTCCGCTGGACCACGCTCGAAGATCTCGCAGCCGCGCAGCACGCACACAATGGACCGCGACGGTGGGCGGGTTGCCCCACCCCGGCGCCACGGGTAACCTTGGAGCCTGAACCACAGCATCGGGAGACGAATCGTGGTCCGATCCATCGCACTCCGCCGCGGCCTCACCGCCGCCGCGGCACTGGCCGTCCTCGGGACCGACGTGGGCGCGCAGCGGCCGGGGCAGCGGCCGCCCGCCAACCAGCCACGCCGCGTGCTCAGTCCGCGCGACACCGTGGTCCTCGACGTCGGCGCCGGGCGCCGGGTCTACATCGACTACGGACGCCCGTCGATGCGCGGCCGCCGCATCATGGGCGGGCTGGTGCCGTACGGGCGGGTCTGGCGCACGGGCGCGAACGCCGCCACCACGCTGGTCGCCGACGTCGACCTGGAGCTGGGCGGCACCGCGCTCCCGCGGGGTACCTACACCCTCTACAGCATCCCCACCGCCGAGGGGTGGACGCTGATCGTCAACCGCCAGACCGGCCAGTGGGGAACGCAGTACGAGCCGGCCCGCGACTTCGCGCGCATCCCGATGCGCGTGAGCAGGCTCGACTCGCCGGTGGAGCAGTTCACCATGTCGCTGGAGCGAAGCCGCGCGGGCGCCGGCACCCTGGCGCTGAGCTGGGAGAACACGCGCGCCTGGCTCCCCTTCCGCGTGACCCCGGCCGCCGCCCCGCGCCCGCGCCGATGATCGACGCCGCGCCCCACGCCGCCGACCCGGGCACGGCCGAGTTCGCCGAGCCGTTCCGCCGCTTCGGCGAGCTGCTGGAGCGCGCGGCGGGGACGGATCTGCGCGAGCCGACCGCGACGTCGCTCGCCACCGCCACGGCCGAGGGGCGGCCGTCCGTCCGCATGGTGCTGCTGAAGGGCTTCGACGAGAGCGGGTTCGTCTTCTACACCAACCTGGAGAGCCGCAAGGCCGGCGACCTGGCCGCCAACCCGTTCGCGGCGCTCTGCTTCCACTGGCAACCGCTGGAGGTGCAGGTGCGCATCGAGGGGCGCGTGGAGCCCGTCACCCCCGAAGAGGCCGACGCCTACTACGCCACCCGCGCCCGCGGAAGCCGCATCGGCGCGTGGGCGAGCCGCCAGAGCACGCAGCTCGACGCCTACGAGACGCTGGTGGCGCGCGTCGCCGAATACGAGGCGAAGTTCGACGGTGCCGAGATCCCCCGCCCGCCCTTCTGGTCGGGGTACCGGCTGGTGCCGGACCGCATCGAGTTCTGGTCCGGCCGCCCCAACCGCCTGCACGAGCGCGAGCTCTACCTCCGCGCCGAGGGCCTCCCTCTGCGCTGGACCAAAGAGCTCCTCTACCCCTGATTCCGTAAAGGCCGAGGATGCCGCGACGCCCATCGCGCGCGAAGTCACCCCGGCCTCACCGCGGGCTGGAGTCCGCGGAGGCGGACTTCGCGCCGTTGTAGCCGCGAATTCATTCGCATCGTCGCGACACCACCGTGCCGTTGTAGCCGCGAATTTATTCGCATCGTCCCGATACACCCTGCCCTGTCTTTGCGGGCACGGGCACACACCGACCCATTGCTCAACCGATGCCCATCCTCCGCCCCACCCGTCTCGCCATCCTCGGCGCGCTCGCCGCAGGAGTCGCCGCGACGTCGTGCGCCCGCAACCCCGGCCCGGCGCGGCCGATCGCGGCGCGCGCGGACGAGCCGCACCTGCGCAACGTGCGGCAGCTCACCTTCGGCGGCGAGAACGCGGAGGCGTACTTCTCGTACGACGGCGAGCGGCTGATCTTCCAGTCGACGCACCCCGGCGCCCAC
>DASYJZ010000638.1:0-19470 GCA_035995965.1 Longimicrobium sp.
TCCGCACTTCCGCACTCCCGCACGATCTGGCCCCCATCCTGCATTGTCTCGGCCTCCCGGAGCGTACCGGAAGTGGCGTGCGCCCGGTCTCCAACCCACCCGGCGGATGACGGCAACGGCAACGAAGGAAGCGCTCCACGACAGGGTCCAGCGCATCGCGAACGAGGCGGGCGCCCGCGCGGTGGCGGTCGCCTGGTATGACTACGAGACCCGCAGGTCGTGGGACCTGAACGGCGACCAGTGGTTCCACGCGGCGAGCACCATCAAGGTCCCCATCCTGCTCGGCGTGTTCGGCGCCGCGCACCGGGGCGTGCTGGTGCTCGACAGCCGCGTGCACGTGCGCAACCGCTTCTACAGCGCCGCCGACGGCGAGCCGTTCCGGGTGGAGAGCGGGCGCGACGCCAACTCCGAGGTGCACCGCCGCCTCGGCAAGACGATGAAGGTCAACGAGCTGGCGTACCACATGATCGTGACCAGCAGCAACCTCGCCACCAACCTGCTGGTGGACCTGGTGGGGATCGACGAGATCCGCGAGTCCGTGCGCGACCTGGGCGTCACCGGGGTGGAGCTGCGCCGCGGGGTGGAGGACGAGCGCGCCTGGGAGAAGGGACTCAACAACCGGGTGACGGCGAAGGGGCTGATCAGCGTGCTGCGCCCCATCGAGCAGGGGACGGCCTTCGAGGTGGAGCTCTCGGCGCGGATGCTGGAGATCCTGCACGACCAGGAGTTCCGCAGCGGCATCCCCGCGGGCGTCCCCGAGAGCGCCCGCGTGGCCAACAAGACGGGGGAGATCAGCACCGTGGCCCACGACGCGGCGATCGTGTACCTCTCCGGCCGCAAGCCCTACTGCATCGTGGTGCTGACGCAGTGGGAGCCGGGCGCGTCGGGGCGCAGCGACACCATCGCCCGTATCTCGCGGGCCGTGTACGAGCACCTCACCGCGGGAGAGCGGCGGGATGGCTGAGTTCCCCCTGCGGGTGGTGGACGGGATGGGGCTGGACGACGGGTACCGCGCCCTGCTGCGCCCCGGCGAGCTGATGCGCGACCGGGGCGGGCGGCTGCGCCGGCTCCCGCGCTTCTTCTACGAGATCCCTTCGTGGGAGGTGGCGCTGGAGACGGAGCTCTCGACCAACTTCGAGGTCTGGGAGTTCCTGAACGTCGACGTGCGCGAGGCCGAGGCGCTCCGCAGCGAGTGGCCCCGCTACCTCCCCTGCGCGGTGTCGACGCTGGCGGCGTTCCTGGAGCTGCTGCGACGCGAGGTGGGCACGTACGTGCACCTCGCGGCCAACGGGGGCTACCGCTCCCCCGCCCACGCGCTGTCCACGCACGCCAGCACGCACTGCTGGGGGACCGCCGCCAACCTCTACCGCGTGGGCGACGACTGGATGGACGACGCGAAGACCATCGCCCGTTACGCCCGCACCGCCGAGAAGCTCCTCCCCGGGCTCTGGGTCCGCCCGTACGGCCCCGCTCTGGGCGAGGCGGACGACCACCTGCACGTGGACCTGGGGTGGTCGGTGACCGTCCCCCACGGCACCGCCGGCGAGCGGGCGCGCCGGGAAGACGGGGTGGAGACGGGAAGGGCGAGCACCAGCGAGACCGCAACCGCAGTCAAGGCGTGATGAGCACGGAAGCGAAGAAGAAGGGCGAGAACGGGGAGAACAAGGGCGGGCGCAGCCGGGATGCCGCGCTGCGGCTCGCCGCCATCGGGATGGAGGCCGAGTTCCAGGTCTCGGTGGATGGCGAGCTGGTGCGCCCGGAGGACGTGTTCGGCGACCCGCGCTCCTTCGTGCGCGGCGACCTGATGCACCGCACGGGGACCTCGTACCACCTCCCCACCGGGAGCGCGGTGTACTTCGACACCGGCGTGATCGAGGTGGCGACCCCGGTGATCGAGATCGAGCCGGGGTGCGCGGCGCGCGCGGGGCGGTCGCTCTGGGAGTCGATCCTCTTCGTGCGCGGCGAGCTGGACGCTTGGGAGGAGCGCACCGGGCGCGAGGTGCGGCTGATCGGCTTCAGCACGCACTACAACATCTCCTTCGAGCTCCCGCGGCACCGCCAGGGGAAGAGCCGCACGGTGGAGAAGCTGGCGCTGCTCCTCGCCTACGTCCTCCCGGTGCCGGTGATGGTGCTGGCCGCCAACCGCCGCTCCACGGGGATCGGGGTGCGCCCGCGCGGCGACCGCATCGAGATCACCGCCGACTTCACCCCCACGGCGTCGCTGATGATCGCCACGGCCACGCTCATCACCGGCATCGTGCGCGAGGTGATGACCTGGCCGAGCTTCGAGCTGGGCGTGCTCGACCCGACCGACCTTCCCATCCTGCGCGACTACGCGCCGGTGCCGCACACCTCGCGCAAGGGGTGGCTGGCCAAGCTCACCTGCTTCGCCTGCAACCCGTTCGCGGTGGACGTGGACCAGCCGATCTGGGAGACGCGCGACGGGCGGAAGCTCTCGCTGCGCGCCATGGCCGGGCTCACGGTGCGGCACTTCTGGCACCCGATCCGGCGCATCTCCGACCCGTTCACCTTCCGGCTGATCGGGAGCGTGATGCGCGGCCGTGCCCCGTCGCTGCTGGAGCTGGACGACCGCCCACCGGAGTACGAGGACGTGGGGCGGCTCTGCACCTGGGACAACCTCTTCCCCGAGCACGAGCTGAGCCGGTCGCGCTACGAGCAGGTGCTGATCCGGGCCATCGGCGGGCAGGTGCTGACGATGGACGGCGCGCGCTACGTGCCGGCGAAGATGCGCGGCTGGAGCCAGGTGGTCTTCCTGCGCGAGGACGACCGCACCCGGCACGTGTTCGGGATCGACTACCTGATCGGGCACCTGCGCGACTGGGAGCGGCCGGCGGGCTCCGGCGGGTGACCCAACGGCCGTCAGTATGTCCTGATCTTCACCGCACTCTGGAACGCGCTGGGTGCCACCACGCGCGCATTCGCCGCGGAGAGCCAGGCGGAGGCGTCGAGGTCCACCAGCAGGCGGGCGCTCGCGCTGGGGCTCCCCAGGTCCACCGCCCGCTCGACCACCACGCTCTCGCCGGGGAGCAACCCGACGTTCACCAGCCCCGTCACGTTCACGCCGCCGATCACCAGGCCGCCGGTGACGTTCGCCTGCACGCGGGTGAAGGTGACCCGCGCCGCCGTGTAGCGCCCCACGGGCACCTCGCCCGCCGCGATGTGCACGCTGTCGCTCCCGTCGACCTTCACCGTGACCGTAGCGGGCGCGGGGGAGAGCTGCGCCGACTGCCCGCGGGCGGTGAGCAGATCCACCCGCGCGTCGAAGGTGATGGTGCCCTGCGGGCGCCGAGCCGCCGCCCCCGATCCGGCGAGGCGCGCGTAGGCGGGCGCCTTCGAGGCGCTCCCCTCGGGGGTGCCGTCGCCGGTGCCGGCGGCGTCGACGGGCTTCTGGCCGCCCACCACCAGCTCCTTGCCGCACCCGGCCGTCGCCATCGCCAGCAGCAGGGCCGCCAGCGCGAATCTCGCACGCATCGTCATCCTCCGTCTTCCGAAGTGCCCGTTCCGGCTTCAACCCCGTGCGCCGCTGGATGTTGCGCGCGCACCCGGGACAGCTCCCGCTCCACCCGCTCGATCTCCGGCCCCGTCCCCAGCCGCCAGTAGATCGCCAGCGCCTCCTCGAGCCGCGCCGCCGCGCTCTCGGCGCGCCCCATCGCCGCCTCCCAGCGGGCGTACTCGTGCTGCGTCGCCGCCAGCTCGATCGGTGGCGAGCCGGGGGCGCGGCAGAGCTCCAGCGCCTGCTCGTAGAAGACGAACGCCTCGCCGTCCCCCCGGTCCCGCGCGGCGCCGCCCAGCGTGCGGTAGGCGTTCGGCAGCAGCGGGGCGAGCCCGTGCACCAGCGCGGTGCGCTCCAGCTCGCGCGCGGCCGCCTCGGCTTCGCGCGGCTTGCCCGCGGCGAGCAGGCAGTCCGCCAGGTTGGAGAGCACGGTAGCCCGGTGCGCGGGCGAGCCCTGCGCCTCCAGCGAGCGCCGGTAGGCCGCCTCCGCGCCGGCATGGTCGCCGCGCGCCTCCAGCAGCCGCGCGCGGCCGTTCTCCACCGGGAGCGCGCCCGCCTCGTCGCCCAGCTCGCGCACCACGGCGGCGGCGCGCTGCAGCCACTCCTCGCTCGCGTCCAGCTCGCCGGTGCGCCGCGCGACCACGGCCAGGTTGCTGTAGAGCTGCCAGAGCTCGCGCGTGAGCCGCGCTTCGCCGATGAGCGAAAGGCCGCGCCGGTACCACTCGCGCGCCTGCTCCCACTGCCCGCGGTCCACGTACACGTTGCCCACGCCCTGGCAGCCGACCACCGCGCCCTCGGTGTCGCGCTGCGCCACCGCGACCTCGTAGGCGCCCAGGTACAGGCGGAGCGCCTCGTCCAGGTCGCCGCGCTCGCGGGCCACGCGCGCGAGCCGGCGCAGCGCCAGTCCCTCCGCCGCGCGGTCCCGCGGCTTCCGGCCGAGGGCGAGCGCCTGGCGGTAGCACTCTCCGGCCGCGTCGAGCCTGCCCGCCTCCTCCTCCACCTCGCCCGCGTCCACCAGCGCGCGCGCGGCCGCCGCCTCGTCGCCGCGCTCCAGCGCCCGCAGCGCCGCGACGGAGTGGCGGAGGACGGCTTCGACGCGCTCCCGTGCCCTCTCCGCGAGGGCGCCGATCCGTGCCTCCAGCGCCGAGGCGTCGACCAGCCGCCCATCGACCGTCGCGTACGCCTCGGACGCCGTCCAGGCGCGCTCGGCGTCCTCGCGCGACGCGCCGACCAGCGCCTCGCGGAGGTGGACCACGTCGTCCACCTCCGGGAGCGCCTTCAAGGCCTGGTCTACCTTCAATCGGCGAGCGATCACGGCATGAACGGTGGAAGCTCCCTCACGCGGACATACACCATCGAAAGCACGCGCCGTTCCATTCTCGGAGAAACAGAAACACGTTGGAATTACTGGATTTCTGCGGCAGAACGAGTCCCAGCCAACGTTGGGCTTCTCACTTTTTGTGACAGGCTGGCGAGAAATCCGGCAATCAGAGCGGTTTGCGAATGAGTTCAGAGTCGCCCGCGACTCAGCGCCCTCTCCGGCTCGCCAAGGCTCGCCACCTCTCCCGTACGGGAGAGGTTGAATTCCCCGGCGCCTGCGCGACCTCCAACCGGCGGCGCTGGGGCGGTCTTCGCACGGCCGCTCGCAGGCTGCGCCGCCGCCGAGGCCACCCACCCTCGCCCGGTACGGGAGAGGATTTGCGCGCTCAGGCGCAGGGAGAGGGCGCCACGGCCGCGGACGCGCCACAAACTCCGGACCCGGGAGAAAACCGCTCCAGGGGATTGGTCCAATCCGTCAATCAGTTCCCACGATCCCGTATTCCATCGCCTTCCGCGACACCGTGTTGCGGTGCATGCCGAGCTGCTCCGCCGCGCGCCCGAAGTGCCCGCCGACGCGCGCCAGCACCTGCCGCAGGTGCAGCGCCTCGACGTCGGCCATCGACAGCTCCGGCGAGTAGCCCGGGAGCGTCGGACCCGCGGCCGCGAGCGCGTCGGCGCCGCGGCGCGCGTCCAGCTCCAGGTGCGCGGGGAGGAGGACGTCGCCCGTCGCCAGCAGCACCGCGCGCTCGACGGCGTTGCGTAGCTCGCGCACGTTCCCCGGCCACGGGTGCGCCTCCAGGCGGGCCAGCGCCTCGTCGCTCACGGCGCGCAGCGGCCGCGCATAGGCCTGGGCGTAGCGGGCGGTGTAGTGCAGGGCGAGCGCGCGCACGTCGCCGGGACGCTCGCGCAGCGGCGGCAGGTGCAGGCGCACGACGGCCAGGCGGTAGAAGAGGTCCTCGCGGAACTCCCCGTCCGCGATCAGCGCCGCCAGGTCGCGGTGCGTGGCGGCGACCACCCTGACGTCCAGGCGGATGCGCTCCTCGCCGCCCACCCGCTCGATCTCCCGCTCCTGCAGCGCGCGGAGGATCTTGGCCTGGAGCACCAGGCTCATGTCGCCGATCTCGTCCAGGAACAGCGTCCCCCCGTGCGCGCGCTCGAAGCGGCCCACCTTGCGCGCCACCGCCCCGGTGAACGCGCCCCGCTCGTGGCCGAAGAGCTCGCTCTCCAGCAGGTCTTCAGGGATCGCGGCGCAGTTCACGGCCACGAACGGGCCCGCGGCGCGGGGGCTCACCCGGTGCACGGCGCGCGCGACCAGCTCCTTCCCCGTCCCCGACTCGCCCGTCACCAGCACCGTCGCCGGGCTCGGCCCGATGCGGCCGACGATCTTGAACACGTCCAGCAGCTCGGGGCTGCTCCCGACCAGCTCGTCGTCCGAGCCATCCTCCACCTGCGGCAGCGGCACGCCACCCGCCGGCGCCGTCCCCGCCGCGAGCACGCGCGCCACGTCCTCGCGGCGCAGAGGGGTGGAGAGGAGGTCGACCGCGCCGGCGGCGGGCGCCTCCATCGCCAGGCGCAGCGACGGGGAGGCGGCGACCAGCACCAGCGCACCCGCGTTCGCCTCGCGGGCGATGCGGCGGATCAGCTCCATGTCCTCGCCCGCCGCCTCGACCGAGAGCAGCGTCACGCGCCAGCACCGCTCGCCGAGCGCGCGCAACCCGTCGGTGAGGGTCGCGGGGACGCGCGCCTCCAGCCCGGCGTCGCCCGCCGCCGCGCGCACCGCCGCCGCCGTCTCGGCGTCGCCGCCGATCAGCAGCACGCCCCCGCTCCGCTCCGTCATCCGCCCCGGATGAAAAATGTGACACCCGGCGGCGCCGGGCTGCCGGAAAATGTGGCAAGACTCCGGCCACGTCGGGTGCCATCATCCGATAACCCCAGCAGTTTCGCGGTTTTTCCGTGCGGCACCGGGGCTGCTTTGGTAGTCCGGCAGAGGCGACGGGCGTCCTGCCCGCCAGTGAACCAACCCGAGGAGTGGTGGAGGAGACGATGAAGAAGACGCATGCGACGCTGTTCGCGCTGGCCGCGGGCGCCCTGCTGGCGGGGTGCTCGGACTCGACCGGAACGGCGGGATCGGGCGACGCGCGGATGCAGGTGGCGGCGGTGGGCGACAACGGCGGTCCCAGCGCCAGTGCCGCCCGGGACGGGAACGGCGCGCGCTACGCCGTGACCACCGCCGAGGGAACGGTGGACTTCCGCGCCCGCGTCTACGTGCAGACGCAGGCGGGCGGCTGGGTGGAGCTGACCGGCGGCGCGGCACAGCAGGCCGTGGTGGACGCGTCCGGCCGTGCGGGCTCGGTGGTCTTCGCCACCTCGCGGGTCGAGGCGGGCACCTACACCCGCGTTCGCGTGGTCTTCGAGCAGGTGAAGGCGAACGTCAGCGGCAGCCTGGTGATCTCCAGCGGCCTGCTGAGCGGTACGGTGAACGTCGACACGCAGGGAGACGGCAGTGTGACCGTCGAGCGCCAGGTGAGCGCCACCGTCTCCGCGGGCGGAACGGGCCACCTGCTGATCGACCTGAACAGCGACGTGTGGCTGAACCAGGCCAGCGCCAGCGCGCACAGCGTGAGCGAAGCCGCCTTCGCCTCCGCCGTCCAGGTGACGGCGAGCTGATCCGGGACACGCAACGACATCGACATACAACGGAGACGATGATGAAGAAGACGATGCTGATCGCCGCCGCCGCACTGGCGGCGCTCCCCGCCCTGCTGGCGGCGCAGACGAGCGCGAAGGCCGACGCGAACGTGCGCGTCCGCACCGACGCCAGCGCGAGCGCCAGCCGGCGTGACCGCGACCAGGGCGAGGCGCGCTCCGACACCCGCGTGAGCGCCGAAAGCTCGGCCGAGGTCCGCCTCGACGCCTCGCGCCGCGCGCTGAGCGACGGCGGCCGCCGCGATCCCTCGCGTGCCGAAACCGCCGCCGGCGCGAAGGCGATGGCCGCCGGGGCCGCCGAGTCCGACCTCGCGGTGCTGGCCGAGCACGCCCCGCGCGGCCGCTCGCTGACGGCGTCGGCCAACGCGCTCGCACGGCTCGGCGCCGAGAGCGGGGACTTCCACAGCTCCGCCGCGGCCATCGCGGCGCGGCTGGAGCAGAACGCCAGCGACCGCGCGATCACCCGCCTCGCCGCGACCGGCAGCGTGGACGCGATGCTGCACGGCGCGGACGCGAACGCCGCCGCGAACGTGGCCGGCAACTCCACCGCCGGCCTCGGCGGGATCCTGCGCGGCGGGGCGAGCGTCACCGGCGGGCTCGGCGCGCGCGCGGGCGGCATCATCCCGTAAGCCAGGGAGCAGCAGTCTCGCCAACGGCGCGGCGGCGCGGAGAGGTGGGTGTTCCCTCCGCGCCGCCGCGTTTCTACGTGGGACCTGTTGTCGTGCCGCGGTCCGCCGCAGATTGAGCCCGTTCCTGCGGTCCCCGTTCTCGTCCTCCAATCTCACCTTGCCGTCTCGTCGATCCTCGCCCCGCCGCCGCGCCGTCATTCTGCTCGCGCTCCTTGCGTGCGCGTGCCGCGACCGCGCGCCTGGCGCGGAGTCGACGGTGACGCTCACCGTGGCCGCGGCGGCCAGCCTGCACGAGGTGGTGGTCGAGCTCGACAGCCTCTACCGCATCGAGCACCCGGACGTTGCCGTGCGCGCGACCTTCGGGGCATCGGGAGCGCTGCGGCAGCAGATCGAGCAGGGGGCCCCGGTGGACGTCTTCATCTCCGCCGCGGACCGGCACGTGGACGCGCTGCAGCGGGCGGGGCTGGTGGACGCGCGCTCCCGCCGCGTCTTCGCCGGCAACGCGCTCGTGCTCGTGGTGCCCTCGACGGCCGGCGCGAACGTCCGCGGCTTCCGCGATCTGGGTTCGCCGGCGGTGCGGCGGGTGGCGATCGGGGCCGCGGCGTCCGTCCCCGCCGGGGAATACGCCGAGCAGGTGCTGCGCTCCCTCGGCATCGCCGACGAGGTGGCCGCGAAGGCCGTGTACGCGCAGAACGTGCGGCAGGTGCTGGCCTACGTCGAGCGTGGCGAGGTGGATGCGGGGATCGTCTACCGCACCGACGCGCAGGCCAGCCGTCGGGTCCGAATCGCTGCCGAGGCGCCGCCGGCCACGCACGCGCCCATCACCTACCCGCTCGTGCTGGTCGCGCGGCGCCCGCATCCCGACGAGACGCGGGCGTACGCCGCGTTCCTGCTCGGCCCCCGCGGGCGCGAGGTGCTGGCGCGCCGCGGCTTCACGGTGCCGTGAGGAGGGGGGGATGATCGACTGGAGCCCGGTGCTGCTCTCGCTCCGCGTGGGGCTCAGCGCGCTCGCGGTGATCTTCGTCCTGGGCACGCTGGCGGCGCGCGCGATGACCCGCCGCCACTTCCCCGGCAAGGACGTGGTGGACGGGCTGCTGGTGCTCCCGCTGGTGCTGCCGCCGGTGGTCACCGGCTTCCTGCTGCTGGTGCTGCTGGGCCGCAACGGCCCGGTCGGGCGCTTCCTGGAGGACGTGTTCGGAGTGCGGCTGCTCTTCACCCTGCACGCCGCGGTGCTGGCGGCGGTGGTGGTCGCCTTTCCGCTGATGTACCAGAGCGCCAAGGCCGCCTTCCAGTCCGTCGACACGCGGCTGGAGGATGCGGCGCGCACGCTCGGCGCCGGCGAGGCCCGCGTGTTCCTGACGGTGACGCTGCCGCTCGCCTGGCCGGGGCTGGTGGCGGGAACGGTGCTCTCCTTCGCCCGCTCCTTGGGCGAGTTCGGAGCGACGGTGATGGTGGCCGGCAACATTCCCGGCGAGACGACCACCGTGCCCCTCGCCATCTTCTTCCTGGCCGACGCGGGCTACCTGCGCGCGGCCGGCATCTACGCGCTGGTGATCAGCGCGCTCAGCATGGTGATGGTGGTGGCGCTCAACGTCTGGACGCGCCGCCGCCGCCCCGGCTGGATGCGGCGATAGGCGCCGGGCATGCTGACCGTCCGCGCGCGCAAGCGCCTGCCGCACTTCACGCTCGAGGTGGACTTCGAGGTCCGCGACGAGATCCTGGTCCTCTTCGGCCCCTCGGGCGCGGGCAAGACGATGACGCTGCGGATGATCGCGGGGCTGGAGCGCCCCGAAGGAGGCGAGATCCGCCTGGACGAGCGGGTGCTGTACGCGCGCGAGCCGCGGACGTGGGTGCCGCCGCGCGCGCGGCGCTGCGGCTTCGTGTTCCAGGACGCCGCCCTCTTCCCGCACCTGGACGTCTCGCGCAACGTGCTCTACGGCGCGCCGGCCAGGTCGCCGGAGGCGCGCGACCGGCTGGGCGAGCTGCTGGGGCGCTTCCGCATCGCGCACCTGGCGGACCGGTGGCCCTCGCAGCTCTCCGGCGGCGAGGTGCAGCGGGTGGCGCTCGCCCGCGCGCTGATGGCCGACCCCGACGTGCTCCTGCTCGACGAGCCGTTCACCTCGCTCGACGCGGAGGCCCGCCTCGCCGCGCAGGACGTGGTGCTGCAGGCGCACGAGACCTGGCGCATCCCCTTCGTCTTCGTCACCCACGACCGCGCCGAGGCCGAGCGCATGGGCGACCGCATGCTCTTCCTGCACGAGGGCCGCCAGGTCCACGAGTCGTGAAGGGGAGATGGTACGGCTGAGAGGGACAACGGCTGCGTACATGCTCGCGCTACGATGCCGGCACCACGCTCAATCGACCGCGGAGGCAGTCTGTTTCTGCTCTGTTTCTTTCGCATCGGATAACTGGAGAAGCCGCAACTCACCTCCGGGAAAACGGGCCGTGATCTCCAACTCGCCGCCGAGCGCTTCGATGTACTGACGCAGCGTGCTGAGGTACATGTCAGTACGTCGCTCCATCTGCGATACGTTGGCCTGAGTGGTTCCAAGGATGGCCGCAATTTCCTCCTGAGTCATTTCCATTGCTCGCCGCATCTCGCTCAGCGGAGTCGCGAGCAGCATCTCGATGGCCCGTTCATGAGCTGCCGCCCTCGCCTCCGGGCGCATCCGCGCGCGAAGCTCGCTGTACTTACGCGCCATCATCCCTCCCTCTCAAGCGCCTTCAGGTGCTCGTCGTACAGGTCGTCGGCGAACGGAACGAATCTCTCGTACCAGCGCTGGTCGCCGGTCTTGTCGCCGCCGATGAGAAGCAGCGCGACTCTGCGCGGGTCGAACGCATATAGAACTCGGAAAGGCCGCCCTCGATGCTGCACTCTCAGCTCGCGCATGCGACTGTGCCGGGAGCTCTCGACCGATGAGCTGTGCGGGAAAGGGAGTCTTGGTCCGAATGCCTGAAGAAGTTCAACGCCGGCATCGACCGAGTTCTGTTCTTCCTCGATGAGCGTATCCCACCAGTCCGCGAACTCGTCCGTGTACTCGATGTCGACGGGCATCGGTCGCAAACGCTTCTAGAGGATATTGCGAAGGATTTATAACGTCAAGCTTATATCTCTCCGCGAAGTGACGTTGCCGTTGTCGCTGCAGCACGCCCGTTGCTGATCTCCTCGCTATTCTCCGGCGTCACGCCGGCGAAAGACCGGCGGGCGGTGCTCGCCCATCAGCGCGCCAAAGCTTGGCCGGCCCAGCTGGGGCGGTTGAATCCGCTCTGGGCGAATGTTCCACTCGTCCGAGCGGGCCAGCCGGATGTACTCGGCGGGAGAGCAGGCGCCGTTGCAGGCCGGCAGGAGCTCGATGGGGATCCTCATGGCGGTTCTCGTTGCCGGAGAGATCTTGACCCGCGTTACGGCCCATAAGGTAACGCCCACTCCGTCCAGCCAGCAAGTCTTTTCTTGTCCAGTTTTAGAAACGCAGATTGCGGCGCGGAGATCACGACACAGACGCATCAATCAGAGATCAACGACAAAACGCGGAAGCAGCCGGCAAGGCTGCTCCCGCGTATTTTTCTGCTGCAACCCCCTGTCCAGATCAGTCTACAACGGTCGCCCGCAGGTCGAAGTCGTCGGCGGCGACGGCGGCGCGGTCGTTCACCCGGCGGCGCAGCGCCATGATCTGGTTGGGCCCGTGCGGCTGGTAGACGCGGTTGGACAGGAGCACCGTCCACGTGTGCCGGCTGGGGTCGATCCAGACCGAGGTGCCGGTGAACCCCGTGTGCCCGAACGACGTCTTCGAGAACTTGAGCCCGGCGCCGCCGCTGCCGTTCGGCCCCGGCGTGTCCCATCCCAGGGCCCGCGTCCCGACGTCAGGCTGGCGGGTGGTGAACATCCGCACCGTCTCCTTGCGAAAGATGCGCACGCCATCCAGCTCGCCGCCGTTCGCCATCATCGCGGCGAAGCGTCCCACGTCGTGCGCGGTGGAGAAGAGCCCCGCGTTGCCGGCCACGCCGCCCAGCCTGCGGGCGATGGGATCGTGCACCAGCCCGCGGACCGGCTCGTCGTTCGCGTCGCGCATGGTCGGCGCGCAGGTGGGGCAGCCCTCGCCGGCCAGGTAGGTGGTGGAGCGCATCTTCAGCGGCCCGTACATCCGGCGGTCGAGGAGGCGGAAGAGCGGCTCGCCCGCGGCGCGCTCGGCGGCGGCGAAGAGCACGTTCATCCCCACGTCGCTGTACACCACCGCCGCGCCGGGCGCGTTCACCGGCGGCGTGCGCAGGAGCTGTCTCCACGCGGCGTCCGGATCGCCGGCCGCCAGATCCACGCCGGCGGGGAGCCCGGAGCTGTGGGTGAGCAGGTGGCGGATCGTCACCCGGTCGCGCTCACCGCCGCCGAACTCCGGGAGGTAGCGCACGACGGGCGCGTCCAGGTCGAGCCTGCCGTCCTCCACCAGCAGCATCACCGCGGGCGTGGTGGCGACCACCTTGGTCAGCGAGGCGAGGTCGTACACCGTGTGCTCCGCGTCGACCCGCTCGGCCGACGCCGACCAGCCCACACGGCCGATCCCCTTCTCCATCACGCTCTGGTCCTGGCGGCCGATGGCGAGCGCCGCGCCGGGGAGCGATCCCGCGGCCACCTGCGCCCGCACCGCGGCCTCGGCGGCATCCAGCGGAGCCAGGTCGAGGGTCGCGGCGCGGCGGACGAGGCTGATTCCCGACACGTCCGCGGCGGAGCTCGCCGCGGGCGCGACGAGCTGGCGCACCACGGCGTGCTCGTCGACGCTGGCGCCGGCGCGCGTGCTCCCCGCGATCGCGGCGGCGCAGGCCAGCATCGCCCCCGTGGCCGCGGTCAGCAGCGACCTGACGTCCCTGAATCCCTTGTGCTCCATCCCCGCCCCTCCTTCGCAGGTCACAGGCACCCCACCCGCGCGGTTTACATCCCGGCGGACATTGCCGCCAAGGGTGCGCTGTAACTGTATGTCGTTGCAGAGGATACAACGCATACCCCGTTCCAGTCGGGACGGTCCGACGGTGAGTGAGCGGAGGATTAGGCCGCGGAGGAGAGTGCAACCGATCGGTTGGTTTCCACAACGGTGGACTGCGTGCCGCTGCAGGCGCGCGGCGTGCGTGGAATGGTCTGCGGACGGACAGCCATCGATCGGAGCCCGATTGAAGCGATCTAGGATTCATACGATGTCGGAGGGAATGCAGGGATGCTGCTGAGGACCACCGAGCGCGGACTGTACTGCGAGGCGGGCGACTTCTACGTGGACCCGTGGATGCCCGTGGACCGCGCGGTGATCACGCACGCGCACGGCGACCACGCGCGCTGGGGGAGCCGCGCGTACCTCGCCGCACGCGAGGGCGAACGCGTGCTGCGTACCCGCCTGGGCGCCGACGCGCGCATCCGCGTGGTGGATTTCGGCGAGTCGGTGGACGTGCGGGGCGTGCGCGTCACCTTCCACCCTGCCGGGCACATCCTCGGCTCGGCGCAGGTGCGGTTAGAGCACCGCGGCGAGGTGTGGGTGGTGTCCGGCGACTACAAGACGGAGCCAGACCCCACCTGCTCCGCCTTCGAGCCGGTGCGCTGCCACACCTTCGTCACCGAGTCCACCTTCGGGCTGCCGATCTACCGCTGGACGCCGCAGGGCGAGGTGTTCGCCTCCATCGACGCGTGGTGGCGCGCCAACCAGGAGGCGGGCAAGGCGTCCATCCTCTACGCCTACGCCCTGGGGAAGGCGCAGCGGCTGCTGGCGGGCGTCGATCCCTCGATCGGGCCGATTTACGAGCACGGCGCGGTAGCGCGGCTCACGGCGGACTACCGCGACACCGGCATACCCCTCCCGCCCACGCGCTACGCCGGCGGGGAGCCGCGCGGCCACGACTGGAGCCGCGCGCTGATCGTGGCGCCGCCCTCCGCGCACGGCACCCCGTGGATGCGGCGCTTCGGGGCGGTGAGCACCGCGTTCGCCAGCGGCTGGATGCGTGTGCGCGGCCAGCGCCGCCGCCGCTCCGTGGACCGCGGCTTCGTGCTGTCGGACCACGTCGACTGGCCTTCGCTCCTCACGGCCATCGACGCGACGGGCGCCGAGCGGGTGTGGGTGACGCACGGCTACCGCGAGCCCGTGGTGCGCTGGCTGCGCGAGCGCGGCATCGAGGCGCAGGCCGTCGCCAGCCGCTGGGAGGGCGAGGAAGACAGCGGCGACGTGGAGATCGCGCCCGAGGCGGCGACCGCGATCGGTCGCGTGGCGGGGGATGGAGAGGTCCTGCCGAGCGACGGAGACGGCCTGCTGGACGGGGCCGGTCCCGCTTCCATCATCGGCTGAACCGTTCGAGATCCCTGATCGCGCAAGGCCGGGAGCGGAAGCCGCACGTGGCCCTTGACTCTCGATACTGTGTGATACATAGTATATGCCGTACACTGTTTCTCACACGGTAAATGCGATGAATCCGGAACTCTTCGAAAATCTCAGGCTCGAGCTGCGGCGAGGCTGCCTGGTGCTGGCCGTGCTGGCCCAGCTTCGCGGCGAGCAGTACGGCTACTCGCTGCGGAAGGCGCTGGGTGAGCGGGGGATGGAGATCGACGAAGGCACCCTCTATCCCCTCCTCCGCCGCCTGGAGAGCCAGGGCCTGCTGCTCAGCGAATGGCGCGAGCACGAGAAGCGAAGGAAGCGGTTCTACAGCCTTTCCCCCGACGGTGCCGCGATGCTCGGGCAGCTCCTGGCCGAGTGGGCGAGCATCGGCGCCTCCCTCACCGACATCCTCGAGCATACCGGCCATGACCATCCTTGATCGTTACCTGCGCGCCGTGGAGTTCTGGCTGCCCCGCGCCCAGCGGGACGACGTGATCGCCGAGCTCACCGACGACCTGCGCTCGCAGATCGAAGACCGCGAAGCCGAGCTGGGCCGCCCGCTGGCCGAGCCGGAGCTGGGCGCACTCCTGGCCCGGCGCGGCAACCCGGCAGTCACCGCCGCCCGCTTCCTTCCGCAGCAGTACCTGATCGGCCCGGAGGTGTATCCCATCTACCGCTTCGTGCTGAAGATGCTGGCGCTGTTCTACCTCCTCCCGGCGGCCGTGGTGGGCGTCACGCTGCTGGTGGTGAACGCCACGGTGCGCCCGGTGGTGCCGGGCCTGACGCCGTGGGGCCTGCTGGACTACCTGTGGACGTGGGGGATCCACGCCTTCGCCATCGTGACCGTGGGGTTCGCGCTGTTGCAGCGGTCGTCGGTGCGCGAGCGGCTGGCCGGGCTGGGGCGGCGCCGCGACCCGTTCCACGCGTCGCGCTTCGATTCGGTCGCGGAGGTCGTGTTCAGCGTGGTGATGGTGGGACTGGGGAGCCGCCTGCTCTCCGGCGTCGACCTCGGGGAGGCGCGAATCGCGCTGGCACCGGCGGCCGGGCCGTTCTTCTGGCCGGCGCTGCTGTTGTTCGCGCTGAGCGCCGTGCATGCGGCCGCCCGCACGGTCCGGCCGCGGTGGACGCCCGCCGGCGCCCGCGTGCGGCTGGCGACGACGGTCGCGCTGCTGGTGGTCTTCGCCGGCATGCTGGCAGCGTCCCTGTTCGGCGTCGACGTGGTCTCCATCGCCATCCCCGGCGCCACCGCCGAACAGGCCGCACGCGTGCAGCGCTGGGCCAACGCGACGGCCTGGCTGACGATGGTCATCGGGTTGATGATCAACGTCTGGCAGGACACCGTGCGCATCCGCCGGCTGCGGGACGCAGCATCCACCGGGGGCGCCGCCGAGCCGCCCACCGCGAATCGATCCGTGGCCTCCGCCAACGCCCGATAGCCGCCGGGCGCAGCGATTGCACCCCATCCCGCGCACCGAACGCCGGCCGCGCGGATGGGTGGCATCATCCCCCGTGGAACCGCCGTGAGGGTGCCGCGAAGGGCGCGAAGCCGTCGCGGCGCGACCGTTCCGCTGCCTCTCCCGAGCCGTGAAAGCCTTCGCCGAGCTGTACGCCGCGCTGGATG
Organism: Longimicrobium sp.; assembly: GCA_035995965.1. Lineage (GTDB taxonomy): Bacteria > Gemmatimonadota > Gemmatimonadetes > Longimicrobiales > Longimicrobiaceae > Longimicrobium. The sequence goes on from DASYJZ010000638.1 coordinate 16,132, forward strand.
AGACCACGAAGACGGGCGAGAAGGTCGACGCGCTCGCCCGCTACTTCGCGTCCGTCGCGCCGGCGGACGCGGCGTGGGCGGTGCACTTCCTGAGCGGACGCAGGCCCAAGCGGCTGGTGGGCGCGCGCAAGCTCGCGGGGTGGGCGATGGACTTCACCGGCACGCCGGAGTGGCTGTTCGGCGAGTGCTACGAATCCGTGGGCGACCTCGCGGAGACGATCTCGCTCCTGCTGCCGCCCTCGGGCGCGTCGAGCGACCTGCCGTTGCGCGCCTGGGTGGAGGAGCGGCTCCTCCCCCTCCGCGGCGAGGGGGAGGAGACGCAGCGGCGCGCGATCCTGTCGGCGTGGGCGGAGCTCGACGGGCCGCAGGCGTACGTGTGGAACAAGCTCATCACCGGCTCCTTCCGCGTGGGCGTGTCACAGAAGCTGGTGGTGCGCGCGCTGTCGCGGGTGAGCGGCGTGGACGAGGCGGCGGTGGCGCACCGGCTGATGGGCGCGTGGGATCCATCCCCCGAGTTCTACGGCCGCCTGCTCGGCGCCGACACGGCGGATACCGACGCCAGCCGGCCCTATCCCTTCTTCCTCGCGCACGCGCTGGAGGGCGAGCCGGACGAGCTGGGCGACCCGGCGGAGTGGCAGGTGGAGTGGAAGTGGGACGGCATCCGCGCCCAGGTCGTCCGCCGCGCGGGGAAGGTGTTCGTCTGGTCGCGCGGCGAGGAGCTCGTCACCGAGCGCTTCCCCGAGCTCGCGGCGGCCGCGTCGCTGCTGCCGGACGGCACGGTGATCGACGGCGAGCTCCTGCCCTGGCGCGAGGGCGGCGCGCTCCCCTTCGCGCAGCTCCAGCGCCGCATCGGGCGGACGGCGCTGGGGCCGAAGATCCTCTCCGAGGTCCCCGTCGTCCTGCTCGCCTACGACCTGCTGGAGATGGAGGGGCTGGACGTGCGCGAGCAGCCGATGGCCTGGCGGCGCGAGCGGCTGGCGGAGCTGCTGGGGGCGGTGCACGCCGGCGGCCGGCTGCTGCTCTCGCCGCTGGTCCCCTCCGCGACCTGGGACGAGGTGCGGGAGGCGTACCGCGACGCGCGCCAGAGCTCGCGCGAGGGGCTGATGCTGAAGCGCGCCGACAGCCCGTACCGCGTGGGCCGCAAGCGCGGCGACTGGTGGAAGTGGAAGGTGGAGCCCTTCACCGTGGACTGCGTTCTGATTTACGCCCAGCGCGGCCACGGGCGGCGGGCGTCGCTCTACAGCGACTACACCTTCGCGGGGTGGAGCGGCGGCGAGCTGGTGCCCTTCGCCAAGGCCTACAGCGGGCTCACCGACGAGGAGATGAGGCGCGTCGACGGCTTCGTGCGCCGCAACACGCTGCAGCGCTTCGGCCCGGTGCGCGCGGTGAAGCCGGAGCTGGTGTTCGAGCTGGGTTTCGAGGGGATCCAGCGGAGCCCACGCCACAAGAGCGGCATCGCCGTCCGCTTCCCCCGCATGCTCCGCTGGCGCACCGACAAGCGCCCGGAAGACGCGGATTCGCTGGAGACGATCCAGGCGATGCTGGACGGGGTGGAGGCGGCACGGGGTTGAGGCGGGATCGAGACCGAGGTTGAACGAAGATCCGCCGCTCGACCAAGACCGGGTCAGGCGGCGGACTTGTCCTGCTTCGGCGCGGCGGGCGGTGAGTCGGAGATCACCGGCCCCTTGTACTGCCGCTGCAATTCCATGTAGTGCTGAACGACCCGTTCGATGTCGTTCCCGTGCTCTCGCCATATCTGGCGCCGGATCGCACGGATTTCGTCGATCAACGGATCTGGTGGTTCATGCTTCCTCACGGCTCCTGTCCCATCAAGGTTGAAGGAGCAACGATGCGCGGAACGAACAGGCCCTGACGAGCGTTTACTCGCTGAATGTGCACGAACTTGTTCTCATTCGCCAGATGATTGAAGTCCCACGTCAGGAGGTAGTCACACCGATAGAACGATGCCAGCGCGAGATGCAGCGCATCGTCCACCGGCAACAACCGGTGACTCTGGTACTCCGACACGATCACGCCGATTCCCGAAGTAATCGGCAGAACGGGCAGATTCTCGATCAGTCGCACCCATTCCGTTGTTCTGTGCAGTGGACCTCTCTCCAGCTCTTCGCGAACCGCCAAACTCGTCCTCAGGTCGTATTTCGCTCTGGCCGTCGCCCACCACCGCCGCGTTACCTCCCGCCGCTCTACCATCGCGGGAGCGGAGCGCTCGTCGAAGTAGGCGCTCGGAATGGTGGTCTCGACATAGATGCGCGGCCTGTCCATTCCATCAGAAGCTACTCCATTTCAGGGCCGCGAACAGACCGCGGGTCGAAGATTCCACCAAGGTAACGGTGCGTCCCACAGGTGGCGTCATCGTGCACGCGCTCGCGAGGAGCCAAGTAGAAGCGCGCGCAGAAGTTGAGTCTGGGGCTCCAATCGATTATCGTTTGATCCTCCGCACCGCCCTTCGCCTTTTCTAGCTCTAGCGGGACCAACCATGAGCACCACGGCACTCCCCACCAACATCGACGGCGTGATCGAGCGCCTGGAGACCATCATCCGGGACTGTATTGCGCGGCAGGACCGGCTGGGGTACTTCGCGGCGCTGTACTGCCGCGTCACCCAGGCGGTAAAGGAGGGGATCGCGCGCGGGGCCTTCGACGACGGCGCGCGGATGGAGCGGCTCGACGTGATCTTCGCCAACCGCTACATCGCCGCCTACGACGCCTACCGCTCGGGCGAGCTGCCGTCGACCGCGTGGTACAAGGCCTTCAACGCGGCGCAGGGCGACGGGCGCATCGTGCTGCAGCACCTGTTGGCGGGGATGAACGCGCACATCAACCTGGACCTGGGGATCGCCGCGGCGCGCGTGGCGGCGGGGAGCGAGCTGCCGGGGCTGGAGCCGGACTTCGACCGCATCAACGGGCTGCTGGCGACGCTCACGCCGGTGGTGGAGCAGCAGCTCGACGAGTTCTCCCCGGTGTTCGACGCGCTCACCCGGCTCGCGCCCAAGCTGGAGCTGAAACTGCTCGGCTTCTCCATGCAGAAGGCACGCGACACGGCGTGGGCCTTCGCGCGGGAGCTGGCACCGCTGCGCCACCTGCCGCAGGTCGCCCGCATGGCCGCGCGCGACGCCGGGGCCGCGCTGCTCGCCGAGGTGGTGCTGAGCGACGGCGTAGTGGTGCGGATGATCCGCGCCCACGAGAGCACCGACATCGCGCGCAACATCCAGGTGCTCGCCACCGGCGAGTTCAAGAGCACCATCCCCGCGCTGATCGGCACGCCACCGGTCGGCTGATCGTCCGAGGCTCAGAAAAAGCGTCTCACGCGGAGCCGCGG
>DASYJZ010000639.1:0-8353 GCA_035995965.1 Longimicrobium sp.
GCGCCTCGAGCTCGCGGCGCTCCGTCACGTCGATGCATGCGCCCGTCACGCGCCAGACGCGACCCTCCGCATCGCGTTCAGCGCTCCCCTTGATCTCGACCGACAGGGTGGTGCCGTCGAGGCACGGCACGCGCGCGTCGATCTCGTACTCCTGGCCCGACGCCACCGCCTCGTCCAGCGCGCGCTGCATCCGCGGCCGGTCGTCCGGGTGGAAAAACGACAGGAACGTGGTCGGCGTGCAGTGCGCGAGGGTTTCGCCGGCGCGGCCGAGCAGCCGCATCAGCCCGTTCCCGAGCCAGACGCGGGTCACCGCCACGTCCCAGGTCCAGGTCCCGATCCGCCCGTGCCGAAGCGCCGCGTCCAGCCGCGACTGGGTGTCGGCGAGCTCCTGGTTCGCTTCCTCCAGCTCCATGGCCAGGCCCTGGGCAGTCTCGTGCTGCGCGGCCAGCTCCTCGTGCGTCATCTCGACCTGTTCGGCCATCCAGTCGAAGCGGTGCGCGAGCACGCCCAGCTCGTCCGAGCGTTCCAGCGTGCTCCTGCGCGCGTATTCGCCCCGCCCGATGGCGTCGGCCGAGATGCCGAGCTGCTTCAGCGGCCCGGTGATGGTGCGGCTCAGGAGCCAGGCCCCGGCGGCACCCGCCAGACAAAGGATCAGCGCGACCAGCGAGCTCCCGCGGAGGAAGTCCGCGGGCCGGGCGAGCACCGTCTGCAGGGGCTCTTCCACGACCACGCTCCACGGCGTTCCCGCGATGGCCGCGGCGTGGCCGAAGCGCTCCGCGCCGTGGCGGCGATAGCGGACGGCGCCGGAAAACGGCCACCCGCGCGGCCAAGGCGTGACCCTGCCGTCGATGCCGACCCAGGGGCCACCGGCCGTGTTGGCCAGGAAGAGGTCGATGTCGGGCCCGATCAGTGCCCGCAGCTGCTGCGCGCCGGACGGACTCCCGGCCACGCTCCGCAGCTCCGCGATGTGGCCGCGGGTGGCGCCTCCCTCGCGTACCGGCGTGACGAGCCAGAAGAAGCCACGCCCGCCGAGCTGGACGAACGGCCCGAACCGGAGGGAGTCGGGGATGACTCCCGGCGCGAGCGTGCGCTTGAGTGCGTCGGCGTCCATCCCCGCGGGGATCGGCCCGAGCACGAGCAGCGGCCTCCCGCCTGGCGAGGACAGCATGATCGGCAGCTCCGGCTCCCCGGGCCGGCGCAGCGGCTGCAGCGCGGACGCGGCCGCCACCCGTGACGGCTGCGTCTGCCGTCGAAGGAAGGCTCCGATGGCGGGGTCGCGCGCGACCGCCGCGCGGCTGGAGAGGGCGCCCGGGGACTGGGATCCCAGTGCCGCGGACAGGTTCTGCGCGAGGAGCTTCAGCCGCTCCCGCGCGGTGACCAGCGCGGTCTCCCTGGCCTGTGCGTAGCCGAAGGCGAGCCCGGTCGCCAGGGTGACGACCAGCAGGGCCGTGATCAGGAGGGGAAGCTTGCGCCCGAGCGGGAAACCGTGTCGAGCGGGGCCTGCTGAACGATTCACGAACATGGTCTCGCTTTCGGCCGCCGCGCCCGATCTGCGGGCGACTGTACGGACGCGCGCAGCGCGGCTCGGCGCCGGTCATGGATGCCGGGAGGAGCCCGGAAGCCGGGCTCACGACTCCCGGCGTGCCCTCGCGTAAGGCACAGCGAGGACCACGCGCCCCACACCTTCGCAAACCGTCACGGATGATTGGTTTTAGGTGACTTTCGCCGGGCGCGGGGCCCAGGCGGCAGACAGTCCGAAAATCGTACAGGCCGGGTTCGGGAGCCGACAGTTGCGGTTGTTTCCGAAGCCTGCGAACTGCCTGTTCAATTCCATTACACTGTTGAATTCCTGTTCACCCCGAGTGGAGCGGGGTGCGTGGGTCCTGGCGCGCGTCCACAAGCCCGGGAGAGACGCCGCTGTCTCTGTGTCTCATTCAGGCGGCGGGTAGCCGCAGGCTGAACGTGCTTCCCACCCCCAGCGTGCTTTCGGCGGTCAGGTCGCCCCCCATGCCGCGCGCCAGGTCGCGGCTGATCGAGAGCCCCAGCCCGGTGCCTTCGGCGGTGCGCGTGAGGTCGGAGCGCACCTGCACGAACGGCTCGAAGATCGCCTCCAGCTTTTCCTCGGGGATGCCGATGCCGGTGTCGCCCACGGCCAGGCACACCTGGTCGCCGGAGGTGGAGCAGGTGAGCTCGACGCGGCCGCCGGGGAGGGTGAACTTCACGGCGTTGGAGAGCAGGTTCACCAGCACCTGGCGCAGCTTTTCGCCATCGGCGCGCACCGCGAGGGGCCCGGGGCACTCCGCCACGGTCAGCGTGAGCCCCTTCGTCCACACCTGCGGCGAGATGAGCCCCTCGGCCGCCGCGAGCACGTCGCGCACGCGGATGTCGGCCAGGTCGTACTGCACCGTGCCGGTCTCCAGCTTGGCGTAGTTCAGCACCTCGTTGATGAGCCCCAGCAGGTGCCGCTGGCTGGTCTGGATGCGCCGCAGGTCCTCGCGCTGCGCCGGGGTCACGGGTCCGCGGATCCCCATCTCGATCAGGTCCGCGTAGCCGCCGATCGCGTTGAGCGGGGTGCGCAGCTCGTGGCTCATCACCGCCAGGAACTCGCTCTTCGCGCGGTTGGCCGTCTCCGCCTCCTCCTTGGCGCCGCGCAGCGCCGCCTCGGTCCGCGCGCGCTCCGTCACGTCGCGGAAGCTCCACACGCGGCCCACCTCGCGGTCCTCCACCTCCTGGATGCGCGAATACCGCTCTACGACCCTCCCGTCGGCGAGCGTCAGCAGGTCGAAGGTCTCCGGGGGCGAGGACGCGGCGATCTCGTCCACGCGCGCCAGGAACCCCGGCGGATCGTGCAGGTGGCGGCCCATGACCTCCAGCAGCGGCCGGTGCTCGCCCGCGTCCACGAGCTCGCGGGGAAGCCGCCACATCTCCACGAAGTTCTCGTTGACGCAGGTGACCCTGCCGCCCTCGTCGGTCGCCAGGATCGCGTCGGTGGTGGACTCGAGCGTGGCGGTCATCATCGAGAGCGACCGGGCGAGCTCCTCCGTCCTCGCCTCCAGCGCCTCGTTCGCGCGCACCAGCTCCTGCTCCGCGCGCCGGCGCGCGAGGAGGATGCTCTGCGCGTTCTGCAGCGCGACGGAGTGGAGCAGGCTTTCTTCGTCGTCGCGTGTCGCCATGGCTACCCTCCGATCGCCTCCGCCGCGAGTGCCGTGCCCAGGACGCGCGCCCGGATCTTGGCGAAGGCGGTGTCGCGGGTGGTCGACTCGTCGTCGCTGAAGGGCGCGAAGCCGCAGTCGTCGGTCGTCCCCAGCTGCCCGAGCGGGATGTACCGGGCGGCCTCGAGCACCCGGTCGCGCACCTCCTCGGGGGTCTCGACCCGGGGGTCGATCGTCGCCACCACGCCCACGAACACCCGCTGGTCCGGCTTGAGGTACTGCCGGATGATCTTCAGCACCCGCACGCGGTCCTGCTCGCCGGCCAGCGCCACGTAGAAGTTACCCGCCCTGAGCTCGAACAGGCTCGGGAGCAGCTCGGCGTAGTCCACGTCGGCGCTGTGGGTGGAGTCGCGGTCGCCGCCGGGGCAGGTGTGCACGCCGATGCGGGCGCGCTCCTGGGCGGAGAAGCGCGACAGCGCCAGGTTGTTCAGGTCGATGAAGCTGCTGAGCAGGGCCCCGGAGGGATCGATCTTCATCGCGAACCGGCCCTCGGTGAAGTCGACCTGCACCTTGTGCGCGCCCAACTGCAGGCAGCGGCGGATCTCGCCCTCGTGCTCGCGCAGCAGGTCGTCGATGAACGCTTCGCGCGAGTACCCCGGGATGCCCTCGGCCGGGTACATCAGGCTGAGCGCCGAGGGGGAGATGACGGCCTGCTTCACCGGCCGGTGCGCGTAGCGCAGGGCCACCTCCAGGTAGCTGTCCGCGTAGCGCTGGTAGCGGAACGGGCCGCCGGTGAGCCGCGGCATGCGGCGCACGTGCCCCGCCGCGAAGGGGATCTTGAACCCGTCGGGCGCGGTGTTCGGCATCCCGTGCACGGAGTAGGTCCAGAAGTTGTGGTACTTCCGCTGCTCGCCGTCGGTGACCACCGGCGAGCCCGTGGCCTCGAAGCGTTCGATGGTGTCGCGGATCGCGTCTTCGAAGAGGGGGTCCAGGTTGGGGTCGCCGATCTCGCCCCGCTCCACCGCCTCGATCAGCGCGACGGGCCTCGGGATGCTGCCGATCGGCTCGGTGGGAATGGTCATGGCTCCAGCTCCGGGCGGGGACGCGGGCGAGCGGGGTGCACGTGCGGAGGGCGGCGGCGACGCGAGCGGCCGTTGACCACAGAGTATGGCAGAGGCGGGGCGCCGGCCAGTGTTCCGGCGGCGGACGGCGGGCTTATACCGAATCCTCAAGAAAAGAATCGGGTCTCACACGGGGTCAATGGCGTGTCGGGTTCGACGGGAGCTTCCCCACCTGGCCCGATCCGCGACCCACCAGCACCGCACGGAGGCGGGGGCGCAGTCCGCGGAGGCGGACTTCGTGCCGTTCCAGCGGCGGGTTTCCAACCCGTCGACCGTAACCGACGTGGCGCGGAATCGCGGCGGCGCTCACGGCGCCCTAGCCGTGGCGCGGGAGGTGGACGGTGAAGGTGGTGCCGTGCTCCTCCGACGACTCCACCGCGATCCGCCCGTTGTGCGCGTTCACGATGCGGTCGGCGATGTAGAGGCCCAGCCCCAGGTTCCCCGTGGGCCGGCCGGAGGCGGCGGTCGGCTCGCGGGACTTCATGGGGTTGAAGATGCCGTTGAGCTGGTCCGACGGGATGGCGGCGCCGCGGTTGTGGATGGCGACCGTGACCTCCTGGTCGTCCCCGGCCACCGCGACCGTCACCACCGCCGCCTTCCTCCCGTGCTCCAGCGCGTTGCCCACCAGGTTGGTGAGCGCCTGGGTGATGCGCGCGCAGTCCCACTCGCCCTTCTGCTCGCCGCGCGCGTCCACCTGGACCGTGCGCCCGGGGTGCGCCGCCGCGATCTCGTCGACCACGTCGTGCACCACCTTCCCCATCACCGCGGGCGCGCGGACGATGGGGATGCCGCCGCCCAGCCGGCTGCGGGTGAAGTCCAGCAGGTCGCCGATCATGTGGACCATGCGGGTGGCGCTGCTGGCGATGCGCGAGGTGAGCGTGAGGGTGGGCTCCTTCAGCTCCTGCGTCTCCAGCATGAACTTCGCCGAGGTGAGCACCGCGCCCAGCGGCGTGCGCAGGTCGTGGCCCAGGATGGCCAAGAACATCTCCTTCGAATAGGCCAGGTCTTCGGAGTACCGCGAGATCGACTCGGACAGCGACTGGTCGATGGCCTCGTTGAAGCGCGTGAGGTCGTCCACGTCGGCGGGCGTGACCGCGCCGCGGGCCTTCGTCCACAGGCGGACCACGCTGGCCCGCAGCGCGCGGTACTCCGAGATCATCTGCTCCACCGAGAAGCCGCTCTCGGCCCGGCCGGCGCCGTGCTCCTCGGCGGCCGTGACGCCGTCGTCCGCGGGGGCGTTCCCCATCGACTTCTCGCGCTGCGCCCGCCCGCCCTGCGGCGTGTCGAGGTCGGCGGCGATCACCGTGAGCATCTCGTTCGCGTGGTCGCGCAGCGCCTCCACGTCCATCGCGCCGCTGGCGGGGGCGCAGGTGCGGGCGAACGCCTCCCATTCCACCAGGATCGGCTCGCGGTTCGCCAGGATGAACGCGGAGAGCCGCGGCGCCTCGTCGTCCGCCCCGCCCCGGCCGCCGGCGGACGCCTCGGCCACGGGGGGCGCGTGGAAGTTGCCCTCGAGCAGCGCCAGCATCTGGTCGCCGGCGGTGTGCACCTTCTGCAGGTAGGCCGCGTACGCGTCGTGCCCCTCCTCCTCCACCTGCTCCATCAGCAGCTCGGTGTACCCGATGATGTGGCCGAGCGGCGTGCGCAGGTCGTGGAGCAGCTCGGCCGGCACGGCGTGCCGGGCCGCGCCGGCGGAGGCCGCGCTCACGCCCCGCCTCCGGGCGGGGCGCCCCGCGCGGAGGGCGCCCCCAGCAGCGCCTCGATCTTGCCGAGCAGGCGCGGCAGCTCGATGGGCTTGGTGTCGTAGTCGTCGCAGCCGGCGGCCAGCGCCCGCTCGCGGTCGCCCGACATGGCGTGCGCGGTGAGGGCGATCACCGGGAGGTGCGCGGTGGCGGGGTCGCCCTTCAGGCGGCGCGTGGCCTCCCAGCCGTCGAGCACGGGGAGGCTCATGTCCATCAGCACCAGGTCGGGCGCCTCCGTCCCGGCCAGCTCCACGCCGCTCTGGCCGTCCACCGCCAGCACCACCTGGTAGCCCTTGCGCTCCAGGCGGCGCGAGAGCATGTCGCGGTTCATCTCGTTGTCTTCGACCAGCAGGAGCTTGTGCATGGGCATCAGCGAGGGGCGCCCACGCGGGGCGCGCCTCGTCCCGTGGGCAGGGTGAGGGCGCGCGGCGCGGCCCAGTCGTCGAGCAGGTCGCGCACCTGGTTCAGCAGCGCCTCGTGCGAGTCGCCTTCCTTCCTGATGATCGACTCCACGTTGCCGTTGAGCCGGCGCCGCTCGGGGCCGCTCAGGTCGTGGGCCGACAGCACCACGATGGGGATCGAGCGCCACTCGGGGTGGTTGCGCACCCGGTCGGTGAACTCGAAGCCGTCCATCTCGGGCATCATCAGGTCGAGCAGGATCAGGCTGGGGCGATCCTTCGCCATGAGCTCCAGGGCCACGCGCCCGTTCTCGGCCTCGGTCACCGTCCAGCCTTCCTTCTCCAGCAGGGTCCGCGTCACCGCACGGGCCGCGCCGTCGTCGTCCACCACCAGCACCGGGCAGGGCCCGTCGGGGCAGGTGTACTTGCGCAGGATCTGCGAGAGGCGGCGGCGGTCCACCGGCTTGGTGGCGTAGTCCGACGCGCCCAGGGTGAAGCCCCGCTCGGGGTCGTCGACCATGGTGAGCATCACCACCGGGATGGCGCGCAGGGCGTCGTCGGCCTTGAGCGCCCGGAGCACGGTCCAGCCGTCCATCTCGGGCATCATCACGTCCAGGGTGATGGCGACGGGGTGGAGCTGCCGCGCCAGGCGCAGCCCCGCCTCGCCCCCCACGGCGACGCGCACGTGGAAGCCCTCCCGGGTGAGGAAGCGCTGCATCAGCTCGCGCTGCACCGGGTCGTCGTCGATCACCAGCACGCAGCTCGCGCCGGCCGGCAGCGGCTCGCCGGCGCCGGGGCCGCCCGGCAGCGTGCCGTCGTCGTCGTCGGCCGCGGACTCGCCGGCCGCCGCGCCACCGGCGGCGGCTTCGGGAGTCGGCGCGACGACGACCGCCGGGAGCTTGATGGTGAAGACGCTCCCCTCGCCCGGCACGCTGTGCACGGTCACGTCGCCGCCCATCATCTGGCAGAAGCGGCGGGTGAGCGCCAGCCCCAGGCCGGTGCCGCCGAACTTGCGCGTGGTGGAGGCGTCGGCCTGGGTGAAGTCCTGGAAGAGCCTGACGATCTGCTCGGCGCTGAGCCCGATGCCGGTGTCGGTCACGCGGAACACGATCCACTCCACCGCGTTCATGCGCTCGCGCCCGGCGTCCACCGTGATCTTCCCGTCGTGGGTGAACTTCACCGCGTTGGAGAGGAGGTTGAACAGCCCCTGGCGCACCTTCATCTGGTCGGCGCGGATCTCCCCCAGGTCCGGCGCGAGCACCATGTGCAGCGTGTTCCCGTTCTCCCCCACCAGCGGCTGGATGGTCGAGGCCACCTCGCCGATCATCTCGGCCACGTCGAAGCTCTCCAGGAACAGCTCCATCTTCCCGGCCTCGATCTTCGACAGGTCCAGGATGTCGTTGATGAGCGCCAGCAGGTGCTTGCCGGCGGCGCTGATCTTGTCCAGGTCGGCGCCGAAGTCGTCGAGCTCGCGCTCCACGGCGTCCTCGTGCAGCATCTCCGAGTAGCCCAGGATGGCGTTCAGCGGCGTGCGCAGCTCGTGGCTCATGTTGGCCAGGAACAGGCTCTTGGTCTTGTTGGCGGTCTCGGCGGCCTCCTTGGCCTTCCCCACCTCTTCCTCGGCGCTCCGCCGCTCGGTCACGTCTTCCATGGCCAGCACCAGCAGCTCCCCGTGGTGGCCCGCCTGCAGCTTGCGCGCGTTCAGCAGCATCACCCGCCGCCCGATGCCGGGGAAATCGTGCTCCAGCTCGAAGTCGTTGAAGACGGAGCTCTTGGGCACGATGTCCTCGAGCAGCGTGCGCAGGTCGGGGATGTCCCACTGGCCGTTGCCCAGCTCGTAGATCAGGCGGTTCTCGGTCTCCTCGGGGGTGACCACGAAGGTCTGGTAGAAGGCGCGGTTGCCGGAGCGCACGCGCAGCGTGGCGTCGAGGATCAGCAGC
>DASYJZ010000640.1:0-3581 GCA_035995965.1 Longimicrobium sp.
TGCGCAACCCGTGGCGCTTCTCCTTCGACCGCGACGCGGAGCTGCTGTACGTGGCCGACGTGGGGCAGAACGCGTGGGAGGAGGTGGACGTGGTACCCGCGGCGACCGGCGGCCTCAACTTCGGCTGGAACCTGATGGAGGCGACGCACTGCTACAGCGGGAGCGGATGCAGCCAGCAGGGCCTCACGCTGCCGGTGCTGGAGTACTCGCACGCGGACGGCTGCTCCATCACCGGCGGCTACGTGTACCGCGGCAGCGCGATCCCTGGGCTGCGCGGGCACTACTTCTACGCCGACTACTGCCAGGGGTGGATCCGCTCGTTCCGCTGGGACGGCTCGCAGGCGTCGGACCGCCGGAGCTGGGACCTGGGGAGCATCGGCAACATCACCTCGTTCGGCGAGGACGCGGCGCGCGAGCTGTACGTGACCTCCAGCAGCGGAAAGGTCTATCGCTTCGCGCCAGCACCCTGAACTGCCGTTTCACGCAGAGACACGGAGAAACCGAGAGGGCGCAGGAACGACCGCGTTCTCTCGGTTTCTCCGTGTCTCTGCGTGAGACGGCGGTTCGGTGATTCAGGGACGCGGTGGCCCGCCGGGTCCGCCGCGGCCCGGGCCCATCCGCTCGGGAGGAAGCATCGCCTGCGCGCGCTCGCGCTGCTCGGGGGTGAGCACGGCCATCGCCTGCTCCATCGCCTCGCGGTGATTCTCGCGGAGCTGCTGAATGATGGGCCGCAGGTGCTGCATCCGCTCCCGCATCTCCGGCGTCATCTCGCCGCCGCCCATCCCACCGCCGCCGCCGTCGCGCGGACGGTAGAGATCCAGCGAGTCGACGGCGGGACGGTCGCGCACGTCCAACTCCTGCGCGATCGACCGGAGCCGCGCGGCCTGGTCGCCGGAGAGCCTCAGCACCTGCGCGCTGTCCACCAGCATCGCCACGGGATTGCGAGTGAGGCGCTGCAGACGGTCGCCGCGGGGCGCCCCGGAATCCTGCGCTCGCAACGAGGGAGACGTGAGCGCCAGCACGGCGGTCGCGAGCGGGAGGAGGAGGGCGGTGGATCTTTTCATCATCGACTCCGGAAACGGTTGTGAACACACGCGATATGAAGGAGACACGCCGCTTCCATCCATCGTTATCCCAGGATCGAAAAAGCAATCTATCTCACACCAGATTCCCTGATCAGCTGTGCATTTCTGAAGTGTTTCGATGGGCCGGCTATAGATCCTTCGGCCTGCCGGATCTTTGCCGGATGGAAGGATGAGACGTGGTCGGCCTCAGGATGACGTCTTCGGGTATTGCACGAATGCATGCTCGATCGGGAGGACTGGTATCGCGCGGAGACGCAGAGGAGGGCGCAGAAACGACTGCGTTCTCTCGGTTCCTCCGTGTCTCTGCGTGAAACGGCCGTTGTCGACGGCCGTTGTCAGCGCCCGGGAGGCGCCCCTGGACGATCCCCGCCGCCGTGGATGCGCCGCCGCCGCTCCTGGTCGCGGTCGAACTTCACCCGCTGCTCCGGCGTGAGCAGCACCCGGATCTCCGCGTTGGTGGAGTCGAACGCGGCGCGGATCCGCGGCTGCACGGTGGCCATCAGCGAGTCCACGCGCGGCCTGCGGCGCGCCACGATGGCCTCGACGCGCGTGGCCTGCGCGTCGCTCAGCCCGTAACGCCGCTTCAGCATCTCGCCCAGGTGGCGCTGGCCGCGGCCACCCTCGGGGCGGCGCGCCTCCGCGTGGTGGTGGCGCTCCCACGCCGCCCCGGCGAGAGAGCCCGCCACGAAGGTCAGCAGCAGCGCCACCGTCGCCAGCAGCCACACCCGCCGTGGCGAGACCGGCCCGCTCATCGCGACTCCGTGGCGTCGGGGAGGAGGAGCTGGTCGGCGGCGTCGCGCGCGCCTTCCTCGGCCGAGACCGTCATCGCGTACGGCACGCCCATGGCCTCGGCCACGCCGGGGGTAGCCTGCGCCTGCGGCGTGCCCTCGGCCAGCGACAGCATCCCCGCGGCGGCGATCACCAGCGAGGCGGCCATCGCCAGCGCGGGGAGCACCCAGCGCGCCAGCTGACCGGCAGGGCCCGCTGCGAACGCCCGCCGCGCCAGCTCGCCGGCCGCGGCCGCGCGGGTGCCGCGCAGCAGCGCCTCCCAGCGGTGGGGGTCGCGCTCGGGGTCGAGCGGCGACAGGTCGCTCCATCTCTCGTTCATGGCGTGTCTTCCCGGTAGGTCGGGCCCAGCAGCGCGCGCAGCGCCCGCCGGCCATGGTGCAGGTGCACGCGGGCCGCACCCTCGGTGGTGCCCACGGCGGCCGCGATCTCGCGGTGCGTCCACCCCTGCACGTCGTAGAGCAGCACCACCTCGCGCTGCGTGGGGGTCAGGTGCTCCAGCGCCTCCAGCAGCCGCCCGCGCAGCTCGGCGTCTTCGGCGTCGCGCGCGGGGCCGCGGGCGCGGGCCGGGGCCTCTTCGGCCGCGTCGAGCGGGAGGGCGGCGCGCACCCGCTGGTGGCGGCGGAGGTTGTGGGCGCGGTTGCGCACGATCTGCAGCAGCCACCCCACGAAGGCCTCGGGGCGGCGCACCTCGTCCAGCCGCCGGAGCGCGGTGACGAACGCGTCCTGGCAGACGTCCTCGGCGTCGTCGCGGTCGCCCGTCTGCGCCAGCGCCACGGCGTAGGCCGCGCGCATGTGGCGGCGCATCAGGGCGTCGAACGCGTCGCCCTCACCGCGGCGGGCGCGCTCGATCAGGCGGGCGTCGGTCTCGATCAGCGGGGCGTCGGTCGCGGTCATGCGGCGCGGGCCGGAGCGGCCCGCCGGCCCGTAGTGTACGCGGACCGGGCCGGCGGGTCCACTCTCTTCTCCTACCGCGGCGGCCCGAACGACTGCCGCACCGAGTTGCGCAGCGCGGCCGGCACCTGCCGCCACTGCTCGGGCGTCAGGATGTGCTGCGCCGCGTCCAGCGCCTTCTGCACGTTCTGCCGCCCCTCGTTCAGCCGCGGCCCCACCCGCCGGAACACCTCGCCGGGGTCGGCCTGCGCCGCGCCCGCCTGCTGCGCGGTGAAGGCCGCCGTGATCTCCCGCGCGAGCTCGGCACGGATCGGCGCGTTCTTCGCCTTCAGCGAGTCGTTCACCACCCGCAGCCGGGCGATCTGCTCCTCGGTCAGCTTGAGCGTGTCGGCCAGCAGCAGCAGCGCGTCCAGCGGCTGCGGCAGCAGGCGGTCGACGAACTGCGACGCGTCCGGCCGCCCGCCCCCCGGCCCGCCCCCCGGACCCTCGCGGTCGCCGCCCCCGCGGAAGCCGCCGCCACCGCCGCCGCCACCCCCCCCGCCCGGGCCGCCGCCGCCGCCGAAGGCGATCCCCAGCAGCCCGCCACCCTGGGGCGCCGCGCCGAAGGTGACGCGCGCCGAGAGCTGCACGCCGAAGGGCGAGCCCTGCGCCGTGCGCGACACCCGGCTCTGGCCGAAGCCCTCGTTCACCCGGTAGCGGTACGCCTGCGCCACCGGGTCGAAGCCGACCGGGTAGAGGAGGACGTTGTCGGGGCGGGAGAACTGCCCCCACCCGTGCAGGTCGCCGCCGCCGTGCAGGAACAGGTCGAGCCCGGCG
>DASYJZ010000641.1:0-8203 GCA_035995965.1 Longimicrobium sp.
GGTGAAAGCGAGCCCCAGCGCGCGGCCACGGGGGACGATCGTCACCTTGTGGAGCGGGTCGTTCCCCGGGATCTTCATCGCGCAGACGGCGTGGCCCGACTCGTGGTAGGCGGTGAGCCGGCGCTCCTCGTCCTTCATCACCAGCGAGCGGCGCTCGGCACCCAGCATGACCTTGTCCTTGGCGTCGTCCAGGTCGGCCATGTAGACCAGGTCCTTGTTGCGCCGGGCCGCCAGCAGCGCCCCCTCGTTCACCAGGTTGGCCAGGTCCGCGCCGCTCATCCCCGGCGTGCCGCGGGCCAGCACCGCCACGCTCACGTCGGGCGCGGTGGGCACCTTCTTCAGGTGCACCTTCAGGATCCCCTCGCGCCCGCGCACGTCGGGGCTGTCGACCACGATCTGCCGGTCGAAGCGACCCGGGCGCAGCAGCGCCGGATCCAGCACGTCGGGGCGGTTGGTGGCGGCGATCAGGATCACGCCGTCGTTCCCCTCGAAGCCGTCCATCTCCACCAGGAGCTGGTTGAGCGTCTGCTCGCGCTCGTCGTGCCCGCCGCCCAGTCCCGCGCCGCGGTGCCGGCCCACGGCGTCGATCTCGTCGATGAAGATGATGCAGGGGGCGTGCGCCTTCCCCTGCTCGAAGAGGTCGCGCACGCGGCTGGCGCCCACGCCCACGAACATCTCCACGAAGTCCGACCCCGACATGGAGAAGAAGGGGCGCCCCGCCTCGCCCGCCACCGCGCGGGCCAGCAGCGTCTTCCCCGTTCCCGGCGGGCCCACCAGCAGCGCGCCCTTGGGGATGCGCCCGCCCAGGCGGCTGAAGCGCTTGGGGTCCTTCAGGAACTCCACGATCTCCTGCAGCTCCTGCTTGGCCTCGTCGGCCCCGGCCACGTCGTCGAAGGTGACCTTGGGGGTGTCGCCGGAGAGGAGCTTCGCCTTGCTCTTGCCGAACTGGAAGGCCTTGTTCCCGGTCGCCTGCATCTGCCGGAACACGAACACCCAGATGCCGATGATCAGCAGCCAGGGAAAGAGCACCTTGAGCCAGGAGAGCCAGTCGCCGTTGGCGTCCTTGCCGGTGACCTCGACGTGGGCCGCCTCGAGCGACGCGAGGAGCTTCTCCGAGTTGGCCACGGGGAGGCGGAGCGTGAAGTGCTGCACCAGGCCCCGGTCCCCCTGGATGGCCTTCCTGAAGTCGCCCTGCGCCGACTGGCCCTCCAGGCCGCCCGCGATCTCGATCTTGGCGACGTTTCCCCTGCCGACCTCCTGCATCAGCTGCGTGTAGTTGATGCGCTGGGTCTGCCGCTGCGCCCCGCTGGTCATCTGCACCAGCAGGATCGACATCACCACCAGCAGGGCCCAGAACGAGACCGTGCGGGTGATGCGGCCCAGGCGCGGGCCCTTGGGGGCGTTGGGTGCTTCGGCCATCGTCTCGTTGTCCTTGTGCAGCCCGGCCCAGCGGGGGCTACAGGCTCCCGATGAACGGCAGGTTGCGGAAGTCTTCGGAATGGTCCAGACCGTAGCCGATCAGGAACTCGTTCGGCGCGTCGAACCCGACCCACTTCGGCTCGCGGACCAGGTGCGCCGCGATGTGCTTGTGCAAGAGAGTACAAATTTCGAGCGACTTGGGTCCGCGCTCCTCGAGCATCGGCATCAGCCGCGACAGCGTGGTGCCGCTGTCGACGATGTCTTCGACGAGGATGATGTGCTTCCCCTCCAGCGAGATGCTGGGGTCGTAGAGGAGGTTCACCACCCCCGAGCTGCTGGTGCCGCTCCCGTAGCTGCTGGCGACGATGAAGTCGACGTGCAGCGGGCGCGGGATGTGGCGAACCAGGTCGCTCAGGAAGATGAAGGAGCCCTTGAGCAGCCCCAGCACCAGCAGCGGCTCGTCGGGCCCATAGGCCTCGGCGATCTCCTCGCCCATCTCTTCGACGCGGGCGGCGATGGCGTCTTCGTCGTAGACGATCCGGGCCAGCTCGCGCCCCCCGGTGCGGCGCAGCGTCAGTAGCGAATCAGGCATCGGCGATCTCGAGGGTCAGTCCCGGCTCTCCCGGCCCGGGCGGCGGCGCACCCAGGCCGAGGCCGGGCACCCAGAGCACGCGGCCCCGGGCGTCCGCCAGCACGGCCACGCGCGCGCGGTCGGCGCGCGGCACGCGCCGGTCGGTGAAGAGGCGCTTGAGCGTCCGCGTTCCCGCCGCGGTGCGCACCCGGTCGCCCGGGAGCCGTCCGCGCAGCAGGAGCGGGTAGTCGTCCGCGTCCACGGCGACGGTCGCCGCGCATCCCCCGCCACCGCCGCCCTCGCCCGCGGGGCGCCACGCGACCCGCCGCTCGCGCCCGCCGATGCGGACGGTCCCGCTGCCGCGCTCGCCGCAGATGGCGAGGGGGGCGTCGGGAGGGGGCGTCGGCGAGACGCGCTCCAGGCGGGCCTCGCCGAACTCAGTGGCGATGCGCACGCCGCCGGGGAGCGTCAGCATCCGTCCGCTCGGAGCGGAGCGGATAAACCGAAGCGCCGACCGGGTTCCGTCCCTGTCGGGGACCACCCCGAGCCGGCGCAGCAGGCCGCGCAGCAGGCGCGCGGCGACCGCCGAATCATAACCGGACAGCCGGTCGCGTACAAGGACGAGCGCCCCCTCCTCCTCGCGCGCGAGCGCGGCGATCTCGCCCGCCATCACGCGCTCCCAGGCGGCCTCGTCCTCGCGCGCGAGGTCCGCCAGCCGCGCCAGCGCCGCCCCCGCGCCGGGGGCGAGGGTGCGCTCGATGCGCGGGAGCAGCTCCAGCCGGATGCGGTTGCGCGCCGGGTCGGCGGAGGCGTTGGTGGGGTCCTCGCGCCAGCGCAGCCCGCGCGACCGGGCGTAGCGCCGCAGCTCGGCGCGGCGGAAGGGGAGGAGCGGGCGCACGAGCCGGCGCCCCGCGTCCACCGGCGCGATCCCCGCCAGCCCGGCGACGCCCGTCCCGCGCAGCACGCGGAAGAGGACGGTCTCCGCCTGGTCGTCCGCGTGGTGCGCGGTGGCGATCCAATCCGCTGCGGTCCGCGCACGGGTTGCTTCGAGGAACGCGTACCGCGCCTCCCGCGCCTCGCCCTCGGAGCGGAGCACCCCGTCCGCGCGTCCGACGACGAGCGGGACGTCCCACGCCCCGCACAGCCCCGCCACCCACTCCACGTCGGCCCCGCTATCCGGCCGCATCGCGTGGTCGAAGTGCGCGGCGGAGACGGTGATCCTGAGCTCGTCCACCGCGAAGCGCAGGAGGTGGAGGAGGACGACGGAATCCGCGCCCCCCGACACGGCCGCGAGCAGGTGCGCCCCCGGGTCCACGCCGAGCGCGTCGAGATTCTCCTGAAAACGGTGCCCGAGCTGCTTCGCCATGCCGAAAGGTACGGCGTGGCGCGGATTCCCTCAACCGAATGCCTCACGCGGAGCCGCGGAGCCGCAGAGACCTGGCCCCACGCCTCTTCGTGAGACTTAACACCCAACGTTCCCGTTTCGCCGACAGACGCCCGTCGCGGGCGGTGGTATCGTACCCCGGCTCGCTCGCATCGACGTACGGCGGAACCGGGGGGAAACCATGCTCAAGCTCATCGTCGTGCCGCTGGACGGCTCGCAGTTCGGAGAACACGCCATCCCCACCGCGCTGTCGCTGGCGGGGCGCGACCGGGCGGAGCTGGAGCTGGTGCACGTGTTCGAGGCCCTGGAGCCGTTCCGGATGGTGCAGGGGGCGCCGGTGTTCGACAGCGACCTGGACCGCGACCTGATGAACGACCGCCTCGCCTACCTCGAAAGCGTGGCCGTATCGCTGGGCCCCGAGACCAGCGCGAAGGTCATCCCCACGGTCCTGGTGGGGCAGGCCAAGGAAGTGCTGGCGGAGCACGTGGAGCGCCGCCGGCCTGACCTGGTGGCGATGACCACGCACGGCCGCGGCGGGTTGAGCCGGCTGTGGCTGGGGAGCGTGACCCTGCACCTGGTGCGGCACGTCACCCGGCCCGTGCTCGCCATCCGGCCGGAGAAGGAAGGGGCGCGGCGCCCGGAGCCCGCACGCTTCCAGCGGGTGCTGATCCCGCTGGACACCTCGTCGGAGGCGGAGCGGGCGATCGACATCGCGGTAGAGGTGGCCGGTGAGCGGGGGGTGGAATACGTGCTGGTGCACGTGCTCGTCCCCCTCGTCTGGGTGGGCCCCGAGCCGGTCCCCCCGGTGGTGCCGAACGAGGCGGAGCTGCTGGCCACCGCCGAGGGGTACCTGAACGAGGTGGCCGGGCGCCTGCGCGCGCGCGGCCTGAAGGTGCAGACCCGCGTGCTCTGGGACCCGCACCCCGCGCACGCCATCCTCGAGACCGCCGACGAGATCCGCGCGGACCTAGTGTCGCTGGAGACGAGCGGCAAGCGCGGGCTGGAGAAAGTGCTCCTGGGAAGCGTCGCCGACAAAGTCCTGCGCGGCGCGCCCTCGCCCGTGCTGGTCCAGCGCCGGACGGCGTAGGGCGCCGCGCCTCCTCCGCGTCTCCGCGGCCGCGTGAGATTTCCGTCTACCCGGCCTCGGCCTCCACCGTCGCCTGGGAGCGCACGAACTGCAGCTCGTAGAGCCGCGCGTACAGCCCGCCGCGCGCCAGGAGCTGCGCGTGGGTGCCGCGCTCGCGGACCTCGCCGTGGTGCAGCACCAGGATCTCGTCCGCCCCCTGCACCGTCGACAGGCGGTGGGCGATGACGAGTGAGGTGCGGCCGCGCATCAGCTCGCGCAGCGCCTCTTCGATGCGCGCCTCCAGCTCCCCGTCCACCGAGCTGGTGGCCTCGTCCAGCACCAGCACCAGCGGGTCGAACGCCAGCGCCCGCGCGAAGCTCACCAGCTGCCGCTCGCCGACGGAGAGCGACGTCCCCCGCTCCCCCAGCGGCTGCGCGTAGCCGGCGGGAAGGCGGGCGACGAAGGGGTCCAGCCCCACCCGCAGCGACGCCTCCAGCACCCGCTCGTCGCCGATGTCGTCCCTTCCCAGGCGGATGTTGCGGCGCACGTCTTCGCTGAAGAGGAAGACGTCCTGCAGCACCAGCCCGATCCGGCTCCTGAGCTCGGCCACGGGCACGCGGTGGATCGGCACCCCGTCCAGCAGGATCTCGCCGCGCCCCGGCTCGTAGAAGCGCATCAGCAGGTTGATGATGGTGCTCTTCCCCGCCCCGGTGGCGCCCACGATGGCCACCCGCTCCCCCGGCCGCGCGGCGAAGCTCACCCCGCGCAGCACCCACTCCCCCTCGCCGCCGTAGCGGAACCAGACGTCGCGGAACTCGATCTCGCCGCGCCCGGGGGTCGGCAGGTGGAGCGGGTCGGCCGGGTCGGCGATCTCCGGCTCGGTGTCGAGCAGCTCGAAGATGCGCTCCGCCGCCGCCAGCGCGGACTGCAGCAGGTTGTACTTCTCCGAGAGGTCCTGGATCGGCCGGAAGAAGCGGCGCGTGTACTGGAGGAAGGCCGCCACCACGCCCACGCTCACCGCGCCGTGCAGCGACTGCCATCCCCCGTACCACAGGATGAGTGCCATCGCCACCGCGGTCAGCACCTCGATGGTGGGGAAGAAGAGGGCGTACCAGGTGATGGAGCGCAGGTTCGCCTGCAGGTGGTCGCGGTTGATGGCCGCGAAGCGCCGCATCGACTGGTCTTCGCGCCCGAAGAGCTGCACCACGCGCACGCCGCCCAGGTGCTCCTGGAGATACGCGTTGATGCGCGCCAGCCGCACGCGGATGTCGCGGAAGGCGCGGCGGATCAGCCCGCGGAAGACGAAGGCGGCGGCGAAGACGAAGGGGAGGACGGCGAAGGTGACCAGCGCCAGCCGCCAGTCCAGCCGCAGCATCGCCGCCAGGATGAAGACCAGGGTGAACACGTCGCCGAACGCGGTGACGATCCCCGACGAGAACGCCTCGTTCAGCGCCTCGACGTCGTTGGTCACTCGCGTCATCAGCCGCCCGACCGGGTTGCGGTCGAAGTAGCGCAGCGACAGGTGCTGCAGCCGCGTGAACACCTGCACGCGCAGGTCGAACATCACGTGCTGCGCCAGCCAGGTGGTGAGCAGCGTCTGCGCGAACTCGAAGACGAACGCCAGCACCAGCGAGCCGAGGTAGAGCGCGACCAGCACCCCCAGGTACCCGAGGTCGCGGCGCGGGACGGCGACGTCCAGCGCGCGCTGGGTGAGCACCGGGCCCACCGTCTCCATCGCGGCGCCAGCCAGGAGCAGCAGGACGGCGGCGGCCACCCCCAGCCGGTACGGGCGGAGGTAGGAGAGGAGGCGCCGCATCAGCCGCAGGTCGTACGGCCGGTCGAACGCCTCGTCCTCGGCGTGCGCGCCGCTCATCGGCCGACCCTGCAGGGCGTCGAATGAAACAGGCGGGTGGGGAGTGCCACCGCGCGTGCGTGAGCGGCTTCCCCACGGCGCGCCGGGAGCTGTGTACGGTACGTCATGGCCGCAACGTATCCACGCCTCCAAATCGCCGCAACCCGTGCTCCCGCAAGGCGTTGACAACCCCCGCGACCGCCTCTAGCATTGCGCGCCCAGCGCTCCCTTCCTCGTCGTAAACGACCCACCGGCCACACCAGGCGACCGATGCAGACGGCCCTTTCCACCGGCGCCGCCCCGCGGCCCCGCGCGCTCCTCCGTCCGCTCGCCGCCGCCATGGCGGCGCTGGTGCTCGGCTCCTGCGCCCGCCGGGGCGACGCCGTGGTGCTGGGGCTGCAGTTCCCCCTCACCGACGTCCAGGGGAAGCCCGACCTCTACGGCGAGCTGTCGCGCATGGGCGCCCAGCTCGCGCTGGACGAGATCAACGGCAAGGGAGGGGTGCGCGGACGGCCGCTCGCGGTGCGGCTGGTGAACGACAGGGGCGACGACAGCACCGCCATCGGCGTGGCCGACTCGCTGGCGAACGACCCGCGGGTCGTGGCGGTGGTGGGGCCGATCTACTCCGGGACCACGACGGCCTCGGCGCGCGTGTACGAGGACGCGCGCCTCCCCGCGCTGGCGACGAGCGCCACCAGTCCGGAGATCTCGCGCCTCGGGCCGTACATCTTCCGCCTGGCCAGCAGCGACTCGGCGAACGCGGTGGCGCTGGCGAGCGTGGCCCGCGCCACCGGGCTGCGGACGGCCATCCTCTACTCCAACGAGGACTACGGCGTGGGGCTGATGCGCTACTTCGCCCGTTCGCTCTCCACGGCGGGCGCGGCGCCGGTGGGCGAGGACCCGTACCTGGAGGAGATGGAGGACTTCCGCCCCTACCTGCTGCGGCTGAAGGCACGGGGCGCGCAGCTGGTGTTCATCGCCGGCATCGACCAGGGGGCACGGACGATCATCCCGCAGGCGCGCGAGGTGGGGCTCGACGCACGCTTCATGGGCGGCGACGGGATCGAGGCGCTGAAGGAGGCCGGGCCGGCGTTCGACGGCACCGTGATCGGCGTGCTCTTCCACCCCGATGCGTCGCCGAAGGCGCGGGAGTTCGCGCATGCCTTCCGCGCGCGCTGGAGCCGCGAGCCCGATTCCTCCGCCGCCCTGGCGTACGACGCCGTCTACCTCCTCGCCCGCGCCCTGGCCGACGGCGCGAACGACCGCGAGTCGGTTCGCCGCTACCTGGCGCGCGTGGGCCGCCCCGGCGGCAGCGCGCGCTTCGACGGCGCCGGCGGACCCGTGGCGTTCGACGCGAACGGCGACCCGCAGGGGAAGACGTGCGTGATCGGCACCGTGCGCGGCGGGCGGATCGTGCTGGAGCGCACCGGCGGCTGAGCCGCCAACAGCAACAGCAACCCTCACGCGGAGCGTGAGGATTTCCGTTTGCTTTTCAAGGGTGCTTGCGCGGGGGAAGCCCGGTGCATAAAATTTAAATGAGGTGAAAATTTCTGTTAATCCGGCAGAATAGGGTATAGCTCGTGTTTTCAGAGAAAAGCCGGCGCGCGCGCGTGGCGCCGCCGCCGGGGGAGCTCGCGCCGCTGGCGGGATGGCGGCGGGCGCGCATCGCCCCCAGCCTGGAAGAGGTCTACCGCTCCATCCCCGTCACCGGGAAGGGGCGGATGCGGAAGTTCCTGGCCTTCGCGGGGCCGGGGTACCTGGTCGCCGTGGGCTACATGGACCCGGGGAACTGGGCCACCGACCTGGCCGGCGGGTCGGCGTTCGGGTACAAGCTGCTGTTCGTGGTGCTCGCCTCGAACCTGATGGCCGTGCTGCTGCAGGGGCTGTCCAGCAAGCTGGGGATCGTGACGG
>DASYJZ010000642.1:0-4246 GCA_035995965.1 Longimicrobium sp.
AGCGGCGAGCCGATGGAGCGGCGGAAGGACGTCGTCCGCCCCGAGCGCATGCCCGAGTACATCTGGTACGACGCGGCGGCCACCGAGCGCGTCCCCGCCGCCTGGCTCGTCCCCGACAGCCTGGGCGACGTGGCCGACCGCCTGCGTGCCCACGGCGTCCGCTTCGAGCCGCTCGCGCGCCTCCCGGCGTCGGTCGAGGAGTTCCGCATCGACTCCGCCACCACCGCGCGCGGCGAGCTGGAGGGGCACCACGAACGGCGCGTTTTCGGCAGATGGCAGGCGGCGCAGCCCCGCGCGTCCGGCGCGTGGCTTCGGGTTCCGGCGAACCAGCCTCTCGGCCGCCTCGCCTTCACCCTGCTGGAGCCGCGCTCGGACGACGGGTTCGCCGCGTGGGGCCTGCTCGACGCGTGGCTGAAGGAGCCCGCGGCGTACCCCATCCTCCGCGAGCCCTGAGCCTTCACGGATCTGGCCTCTCACAGGGGTCACGGGGGACACGGGGGAGCTCATGTGCCTCGCCGTCTCCCCGTGACCCCTGTGAGAGGCTTTTCGCCGTTGTCGTTTGACTCGCCCACGGTCGCCGGGTACGTTCCGCACCACCCCTTGTGGCTTGCTGGAACGATCCCATCCACCCGTCTGCCGGTGCCATCTCAGCCTGCCCGAAAGCGCGAGGGCGCGGGGAACATGACCGCGCTGATGTTCGCGGCGTTCGTGGACATGATGGGCCTCCTGATGGTGGTCCCCCAGCTCCCGTTCGTCGCCACGCGGCTGGGGGCGGGCGGCTTCGTGGTGGGCGCCCTGGTGGCGTCGTTCTCGCTCGCGCAGCTCTTGAGCGCGCCGCTCTGGGGCCGGATGTCGGACCGCTACGGCCGGCGCCCGGTGCTGCTCACCGCGCTCACCGCGTCGGTCGCCGCCTACCTGATCTTCGCCTGGGCCAGCGTGCCCGCGCCGGGCGGCAAGGCGTCGTTCTACCTCCTCCTGCTCTTCCTCTCGCGGCTGGTGCAGGGCGCGGGGGGCGGCACGGTGGGGGTGATCCAGGCCTACGTCGCCGACAGCACCGAGCCGCGCGACCGGGCCCGCGCGCTGGGGTGGCTCTCGGCGGCGACCAACCTGGGCGTGAGCATCGGGCCGGCGCTGGGGTCGCTGGGGGTGAGCATCTGGGGGCAGCGGGCGCCGGGCGTGATTGCCGCCGCGCTCTGCTTCGTGAACATCGGCTTCGTGTGGCGGTACGTGCGCGAGTCGCACGTCCCCGAGCCGCACGGGAGCGCGGCGCCGCCGATCCGTCCCCGCGCGGCGGCGGTCGCGGTGCTGACGCACCCGGGCGACCCGGCGCCGCGGCTGATCTGGATCTACTCCGTGGCGATGGGCGCGTTCGCCGGGTTCACCGCCGTGCTCGCGCTCTTCCTGCACGCACGCTTCGGAGTGACGGAGAAGACCATCTTCATCTTCTTCACCTGGAACGGCGCGCTCTCGGTGCTGGTGCGCGCACTGCTGCTGGGGAAGGCGGTGGACCACTTCGGCGAGGCGCGGCTGGCGCGGATCGGGCAGGCCCTGCTGGCGCTGGGGCTGGGGCTGCTCCCGTTCACCGGGATGATCCACACGCCGCGCGTCGCCCTCCCCTGGTCGCTGGAGCCGCGGTACGTGGCGCTGGCGCTGGTGGTGTCGCTGATGCCCCTGGGGACCGCCTTCACCTTCCCCTGCGTCACCGGGCTGCTCTCGCAGGTGATCTCGCCGCGGGAGCGGGGGGTGATGATGGGCGTGCAGCAGAGCTACGGCGGCGCGGCGCGCGTCCTCTTCCCGCTGCTCGCGGGGTGGACCTTCCAGCACTTGGGCGTGGGCTACCCCTTCTGGACCAGCGCCGTGCTGGTGCTCGGCACCCTCTTCCTCAGCTTCGGCATCGCCCCCCGCCGAGAGGAGCCGTCGGCGCCCTCGGGCCGCGGCGAGCCTGCCGCCGTCCCGGCTACGTAGGAAACGGCAACAGCAACGTTTCGCGCCTCCCGGGTGTCTGACTCTTATTCCTCGACAAGGATACGGCCGCGTGCCTTCGATGGTGACGGCTCCGCGGGCGCTCGCCCTTCCTGGGAACTTCCGCCGCAGGCGGACGTATCAGGCGCTTCCCCCTCTCAACTCCTTCAACGGCAACAAGATGAAGCGAATCGACAACACCTCGCGCCCGTGGCTGCGCGGCGCGGCGCTGGCGGCCATGCTCGCCGTGGGCGGCGCGTCCGCGCTTCCCGCGCAGCACGCGCTGGGGATCGACACCGCGGGGATGGACCGCAGCGTCCGCCCGCAGGACGACTTCTACGCCTTCGTGAACGGCAGCTGGCAGCGCAACACCCAGATCCCCGCCGACCGCTCGAGCTTCGGCTCGTTCGTGACGCTGACCGACGCCAGCGAGAACGCCGTCCACCAGATCCTGGACCAAGCGATGGCCACGCGCAACGCGGCGCGCGGCTCGGACATGCAGAAGCTCGGCGACCTGTACGCCAGCTACATGGACAGCGCCCGCATCGAGGCCGCCGGCGTGAACCCGGTGCGCCCCGACCTGGCGCGCATCAACGCGGTCAGGAGCCGCGCCGACTACCCGGCGCTCTTCGCCTCGTTGGCGAAGCTCGGCGTCGCCTCGCCCTTCGCGGTGGGCGTGGGGCAGGACCCCAAGGCGTCGGACCGCTACACCGTGCAGGCGCGGCAGTCCGGGCTGGGCCTCCCCGACCGCGACTACTACTCGTCGCAGGACGCCCGGCTGCAGGCCACGCGCACCGCGTACGTGACCTACATGACGCGGCTGCTCACCCTCGCCGGCCAGCCCGACCCCGCCGGCTCGGCGCAGCGCGTGCTCGCGCTCGAGAGCGAGCTGGCGAAGCGGCAGTGGGACCGGGTGCGCAACCGCGACCGCAACGCCGTCTACAACAAGCTGACGCTGGCCCAGCTGCAGGCGCTCACCCCCGGCTACGACTGGTCGCGCCACCTCGCCACCATGGGGATCACCACCCCCGAGGTGATCGTGGGGCAGCCCAGCTACTTCGCGGGCGCCGACAGCGTGCTCGCCGCCGCCCCCGTGGCCGACGTGAAGGCCTACCTGGCGGTGCGCCTGCTCGACGACGCGGCGCCGTTCCTGAGCAGCCCCTTCGTGAACGCCAGCTTCGACTTCCGCGGCCGCGCGCTGCAGGGGCTGCAGGTGCAGCGCCCGCGCTGGAAGCGCGGCGTGGCGATCACGGAGGGCGGGCTGGGGCAGATGCTGGGCAAGGTGTACGTGGAGCGGAACTTCCCCGCCGCGAACAAGGTCGCCATGCAGCGCCTGGTGGCCAACCTGCTCGACGCCTTCCGCACCGGCATCGACTCGCTGGCCTGGATGAGCCCCGAGACCAGGACGCAGGCCAAGGACAAGCTCGCGCACATCACCGTCAAGATCGGCTACCCGGACCGCTGGCAGGACTACTCGGCGCTGCGGCTCTCGCGCGCGTCGCTGTACGGCAACCTGCGGGCGATCGCCGCCTACCAGTACAACCGCGGCGTGTCGCGGCTGGGCCGCCCGGTGGACCGCACCGAGTGGGGGATGACCCCGCAGACGGTGAACGCCTACTACAACCCGTCCAACAACGAGATCGTGTTCCCGGCGGCGATCCTGCAGCCCCCCTTCTTCAACCCGCAGGCCGACGACGCGGTGAACTATGGCGGCATCGTGGCGGTGATCGGCCACGAGGTGAGCCACGCGTTCGACGACCAGGGGAGCAAGAGCGACGGCGCCGGCAACCTGCGCAACTGGTGGACCGACAGCGACCAGCAGGCGTTCCACCAGCGCACCGAGGCGCTCGCCGCCCAGTACGACGCGTACGCCCCGCTGGAGGGGATGCACGTGAACGGGCACCTCACGCTGGGCGAGAACATCGGCGACCTGAGCGGGCTGGCGGTCGCGTACCGCGCCTACCACGCCTCGCTGCACGGGCAGGAGCCCCCGGTGATCGCGGGCTTCACCGGCGACCAACGCTTCTTCATGGGCTGGGCGCAGGTGTGGCGCAGCCTCTTCCGTGACGAGGCGCTGCGCAACCAGCTCATGACCAACCCGCACTCGCCCGGCTACTTCCGCGCGAACGGGCCGCTGGTGAACAACGAGGCGTTCTACCGCGCCTTCGGGGTGAAGGAGGGCGACAAGATGTACCGCCCCACCGACCAGCGCGTGGTGATCTGGTAACCTGATCCGGCGGCTTTCAGGGAACGTTTCACGCAGAAACGCGGAGGTACCGAGAGA
>DASYJZ010000643.1:0-3713 GCA_035995965.1 Longimicrobium sp.
GGCAGACGGCGTCTGCCCGGCGTTCTCCGCGTAGAAGCCGAGCCAGCGGCGCGCCTCGGCGGAGTCGGCGGCGTGCTCGGCGCGGCTCAGCCCCAGCACCGCCTGGTACGCGTCGCGGTCGATGTTCAGCACCAGCCCCAGCCCGGCCATCTCCCGCCCCGAGAGCGCCTGCGCCCGCGTCCGGCCGCGCAGCACGGCCGCGAGCATGGCGGCCAGCCCCAGCGCGCCGATCAGCAGCAGCAGCCCCATCGCGGCCCGCAACCTCCACGCGAAGGACCAGCCGCCGATGCGTCCGGACGCGCGCGAAGACGGCCGCTCGGGAGCGGCGGCCGGTGAAGGGCCGGATTCGGTCATCGAAGAAGGAGACGGGGGTGGGAACGGATGTAGGCCGGAATGCGCTCCAACGTAGGCGGCGCCTTCGGGCCGGGCAAGGTCGTGGCGAGTTCTACGCGTCCGCCGAAGCCCGCTGCCGCCGGTTGCGACGCCCCGGCGGCGGTGGTACGCTGGATGGCGCCCCGCTCCGCCTGTCTTCCTCCCCGCACCCTTTGCCGGCCATGACCCCATCCCTCCGTCTCGGCTCCGCCGCGGCGCTCCTGGCGCTCGGCGCCGCGCTCCCGGCGGCCGCGCAGGGCACTCCCGGCGAGCGCCTGCGCCGCGTCTTCGCCGACGAGTGGGAGGCGCGGCTGCGCGACGACCCGCTGCTCGCCACCGGCGTGGGCGACCACCGCTTCGACGACCGGCTGCAGGAGACCGGGCCGGCGGCCGAGCGGCGGCGGCTGGAGTCGGCGCGCGCCTTCCTGGCCCGCGTGCGCGCCGTGCCGCGCGACTCGCTCACGCGCGACGAGCAGATCAACCGCGACATCTTCGAGCGGGGCGCGCGCGAGGCGGTGGAAGAGAGCGAGCTGGGCGGCTGGCAGCTCCCCATCACCAACCGCGAGGGGTTCCACACCTACTTTCCCGAGCTTCCGGACCAGGTGCCGCTGCGCACCGCGCAGGACTACCGCAACTACGTGGCGCGGCTGCGGGCCTTCCGGCAGTTCGAGGCCGGCTACGTGGAGCAGATGCGGGAGGGGATGCGGCGGGGGATGGTGCTCCCGCGCGTCTCGCTGGACGGGATCGAGGGGACGCTGGAGCCGCACATCGTCGCCGATCCCACGAAGTCGCTGCTGTGGAAGCCGTTCGCCGAGTTCCCGTCGACGGTCCCCGACTCCGCGCGCGCGGCGCTCATGGCGGCCGGGCGCGACGCCATCATGACCGGCGTGGTGGCCGGCTACCGCGACTTCCTGCAGTTCATCCAGCGCGAGTACCGGCCGGCGGCCCGCGCCACGCTCGGCGCCAGCGAGATGCCGAACGGACGCGCCTACTACGCCTATCTCGTCCGCCACTACACCACGGTGGACGCGTCCACCCCCGAGCAGGTGCACGCCACGGGGCTGCGCGAGGTGGCCCGCATCCGCGCGGCGATGGATTCGGTGATGCGCGCCACCGGGTGGACGGGCGACTTCGCCGGCTTCGTGGGGATGCTGCGCTCCGACCCGCGCTTCTACGTCACCACGCCGGAAGAGCTGATGCAGCGCTACGCCCTGGTGGCCAAGCGCATGGACGGCGAGCTGCCGCGGCTCTTCGGGCGGCTGCCGCGGCTCTCCTACGGCATCAAGCCCATCCCCGACTACATCGCGCCGCGCACCACCACGGCGTACTACGGCCCCGGGAGCGGCGACGGCACCCGCGCGGGGACCTTCTGGGTGAACACCTACGACCTAAAGGGCCGGCCGACGTACGAGATGGAGGCGCTCACCTCGCACGAGGCGGTGCCGGGACACCATCTGCAGATCTCCATCAACCAGGAGCTCACGGGGATCCCTGAGTTCCGGCGCTTCGGCGGGGTGACGGCGTTCGTGGAGGGATGGGCGCTCTACGCCGAGAGCCTGGGGAAGGAGGTCGGCTTCTACCGCGACCCCTACAGCGAGTTCGGCCGGCTCTCCTACGAGATGTGGCGCGCCTGCCGGCTGGTGGTGGACACCGGCATCCACGCGCAGGGGTGGACGCGGCAGCAGGCGATCGACTACATGGCGGGGAACAGCGCGCTGACGCTGACCAACGTGACCAACGAGGTGGACCGCTACATCGCCTGGCCCGGGCAGGCGCTGGCGTACAAGACGGGGCAGATGAAGATCCGCGAGCTGCGCACCGAGGCCGAGCGCGAGCTGGGGCCGAAGTTCGACGTGCGCCGCTTCCACGACGTGGTGCTGGGGAGCGGCTCCGTCCCCCTGGGCGTGCTGGAGGACAACGTCCGCCTCTGGATCGCGCAGGAGAAGGCGCGGTAGCAGGAAAAAGAACGAAAACTGCCTGGTCTCACACGGGGTCAACGGAGTCAACGGAGTCGATGTTCACCGTTGACTCCGTTGACGCCGTGTGAGATCCATGCTTTGAGGATTCGGTATCACGCAGAGACGGGGGAGACGCGGGGAGAACGGCCGAGCCTCCGCGCGTCTCCGCGGGCATCATGCGTTCAACATCGAGGGTTTCAGGCTCACCCGTCCGCGGCCGTTGGACGCTCCGCGAAAACGGTTGGCGGTCCGGAACGCGTCTCGTGCCGGACCGCCGTCGTCACTGCGACAGCTCGTACCCGGCGCCGCCGGAGAACAGGAAGAACCGGCCGCCGCGGCAGACCACCGACGAGCCCGTAGTCGGGCCCACGTCCACCAGCGGGCCGCCGCGGTAGGCGATGTAGCGGCGGGTGTAGATCGGGGTGCCCTGCGAGAAGGCGCCCTCGCTGTACACCACCGAGCCGTCCGGGCACAGCGCCTCCAGCAGTCCCGCGCCGGTCGGGCGGCTCACCGGCTCGTCGGCGTTGGCCGGGGTGCGCAGCCGCACCTGCGTGTACTGCCCGGGGGTGTTCGCCTGGTAGACCTGCAGGTAGGCCACCCACCCGCCCGCCGTGCGGCTGTCGAGGAAGATCTGTTGCGTGGATCCGACCACCGAGGTCCTGGCCAGGCGCTCGGTGGTCCCGGCGCGCCAGAGCCACTGCTCGTAGCCGGCGGTGAGGCTGAGCGTCACGAACACCACGTTCCCGCCGTCGGTCTTCGGCCGCGTGAGGCCGACCGCGGAGCTGTTGTAGACGTCGGTGGTGGTGCCGTCGTGGAACAGCCGGATGAGCGACGACCCGCCCGATCCTCCGCCGATGTACGACTCGTAGACCACGTCGCCGTTCGAGCCCACGTCCAGGCTGGCCCGCGAGGCGAAGGCGGAGGGCGTCCCCACCGTGAGGTTGGTTCCCGCCGCCAGGTCGCGCCGGATCACCGTTCCCACCGTGGCCGTCATCCACGCCGCCCAGCTGCCGCTTACCGCCAGCAGGGGCTCGCTCGTGTTGTGGAGGAAGCCGATCGGCCCCAGCGAGGTGAGCGCCCCCGCGCGGAGCTCCACCAGCGTGGGGCCGGTGCCGCGCACCACCAGCGCCCCGGTCGGCGTCAGCCGCCCGGCGAAGCCCGAGTCCACCACGGTCTCGGAGCCGTCGGAGAGGGTGCGGAGCCTCACCCTGCGCACCGCGGCGCTCGAATCGACGTACAGCACGCGCGCGGCGTCGAGGTCCAGGATGCGGCCGTTCAGGTCCGCCAGCAGGGTGCGCCTGCCGGCGGCCACCGCGTTGGCGGTGAAGGTCACCGTGAGGCTGCCGGCGCTCGCGGTGAGCGTCTGCGCCCCCGCCGGCCCCA
>DASYJZ010000644.1:0-6983 GCA_035995965.1 Longimicrobium sp.
CGCCCGCCCGCGCGCCGCGCGTGGCGACCAGCGTCAGGCGGAACTCACCCGCCAGCCCGTCGGCCGTCGCGCCTGCCGGGAGCGAGCCCTCCACCGCCGCGCAGGGCGCGTCGGCGGCGGCCGGGACGGGGGCGCGCCCCGCGCACGCCGGCGGACCCCAGCCGGCGAGCCCCAGCGCCGCCAGCAGGAGGGCCCGCGGCGGGCGTCGGGACCCAGCTCGCGCGAAGCGCATCATCCGGCCCTTACTGGGGCAGCAGGGTGCGGCGGCCGTGCCGCGTGATCTTGTAGCGCGGCCCCGTCCAGACGTCGTTCTCCAACTGCAGGCCGGTCGGCGCGGTGCCGCTCACCTGCGCCCGGAGCGCGAGCGTGAGGAACAGGGGATCGGCCCCGGCCACGTTCACGGTGTAGCCCAGGTCCTGCAGCGAGCGCACCGTCACCACGCTGAGCGGGTTGCTCCCGTTGTTCAGGTAGCCGGTCATCAGCTCGTTCTTCAGCACGCTCTCGCGCCAGTGCGAGTTGGCCGTGCCCGCGCCCCCGGTGTTCTCCACCGGCACCTTCTGCCCCAGCGTGTAGGTGGTGCCGCCGATCGCGTCGAAGCCCGCGATCCCGTTCACACCCGAGAAGTAGGTGTCCAGCGGCGGCGCCCCGGCCGACGACGGGCTCTTCAGCAGGCCCCGGAACGACCACATCGACCCGATCCCGAGCACGTGCCCCATCTCGTGCAGGATCACCGACCCCAGCTGGCCGCCCGACTCCAGCCCGATCACGTCGGCCAGGTCGAAGCGCATCACCCCGACCACCGGGAGAGCGTTGGCGTCGTCACGGATGTAGCACGGCCCTGCGGAGCCCAGCACCTGTCCCGGCCCATCGATGTCCTCGATCCCGGCGAAGATCACCAGGTCGTCGATCGTCAGGTCCAGGCTGGGCGAGCTCCCGCCGCAGGTCTGGGCGGGGATCTGCGCGCTCACGTCGTCGACGTCGGCGGTGATCAGGCCCTGCCAGCGCGCCGCGGCGGTCTCGAACACCGCGCGCTGCGTGGCGCTCAGGGTGGTGGTGAAGCAGAGGGTGATGCCATAGCCCGCCCCGCCCCCGCCTTGGCAGCCCACCGCGCGGAAGACCACCGGGTTGTTGGTGACCGTGCCGGTCACGGTGGCCGTGAGTGTGTTGGGGCCGGCCACGGCGCCGATCGTCCAGCTCCCGACCGTGGCGATGCCGCTCGCGTTGGTGATGGCCGTGGCGCCCGTCACGCTCCCGCCGCCGCTGGCCACCGCGAAGGTGACGGTGCGGCCGGCGGCCGGGTTCCCCACGGCGTCCTTCACCAGCACCGACGGGCGCACGCCGAGCGTGGTCCCCGCCATGGCGCCCTGGTCGTTCCCCGCGTCCACCACCACGCTCCCCGCCGCCACGGCCGTGGCGTTGAAGAACTGCGGAGCCGCGACGCCGGCGACCGACACCGAGACCGTCTGCGGGAGGGCCGAGTTCCCGCCCAGCGTCCAGCTGGTGGCCGCGATGCCGTCGGCGCCGCTGACCACGCTGGTGGAGGAGAGCGAGCCGCTCCCCTGCGTGACCGTGAAGGTCACGGTCTGCCCCACGATCCCCGCGCCCAGCCGGTCCACCACGCGCACCAGGATCTGCGCCGGGAGCGCCGCGCCGGGCGCGGCCGCCTGCAGGTCGCCCGAGACCTTCTGCAGCCCCGCCGCCACCTGCGCCACCTGCACCGCCGCCGAGCCCGCCGCGGCGCCGCCCGTGGCGGTGATCGACGCGGTCCCGTTCGCGGCCGAGGTGACCACCGCGCTGTCGCCGCCCAGCCCCGTGACGGTGGCCGAGGCGGAGCTGGAGGACCAGGCGATCGGCACGCCGGTCATGGCCCCGCCCGTCTGGTCCTTCACCGACGCGTGCACCACCTGCGTGGCGCCGACGGCGTCGAAGGTGATCGAGGGCGGCGTCACCAGCACGGTGGTGGCGACCTTCGGTGCGTCGGTCCCGGAACCCGAGCAGCCCCAGGCGAACAGCGCCAGGACGGTGCAGGGAAGCGCTCTATTCATCGGACGGAATGCTCCTGGGGCGTCGGAGGCCCACGGGGGAAGGGCTCGGCAGCCCGAAGCGGGCTGCGGCGGCGATGGAGAACGAACCAGCGGCGAAGCTTGGGACTACGACGGCCGCGTGGCCGGGCCGGTGTCTGCTTGAAGAGTGCTGGAAGAGCGGTGTGGGGCCACGAATCAGCGGACAATTTTAACCACGACATCCGACTTTGCGCAAGGGGGCGCGGCCGTCCGACGAATCGTGCAACTGCTGATGGGGAAAGATGTTGCGATAACGCAGCCGGCCCCGGGCGGGATGCCGCCGGGGCCGGTGGGGGCGCAGGAGCGCGGACTACGGCGAGGGGGCCTGGAAGGTGTCGCACTGCCTGAGGTCGCCGCCCTGGAGGCCGCGCTGGAACCAGGCCACCCGCTGCGCCGAGGTGCCGTGGGTGAACGAGTCCGGCACGACGTACCCCTGGGCCTCCTGCTGCAGCCGGTCGTCGCCGATGGCGGTCGCGGCGCTGATCGCGCTCTCCACGTCGCCCGGCTCCAGCTGCAGCGTGCCCGCCTGGTTGGCGTGCTTCGCCCAGATCCCGGCGAAGCAGTCCGCCTGCAGCTCCAGCCGCACCGAGTAGCCGTTGGCCTCGGCGCGGCTCCCCGCGGCCTGCTCCGCCTCCTGCACCTGCTGCGAGATGCCGAGCTGGTTCTGCACGTGGTGGCCGACCTCGTGGGCGATCACGTACGCCTCGGCGAACTGGCCCCGCGCCCCGAAGCGTTCGTGCAGCTCGCGGTAGAAGGTCAGGTCGATGTAGACCGTCTGGTCGCGCGGGCAGTAGAACGGGCCCATGGCCGCCTGCGCGAAGCCGCACGCCGAGCGGTCGCCGCCGGAGAAGAGCACCAGGTGCGGGTCCTGGTACTGGCGCCCCATCGCCCGGAAGATGTCCTGCCAGGCGAGCTCGGTGCTGCGCAGCACCATTCGCACGGTGTCGGCCGCCGGGTCGTTGGCGGGCGGGGCCTGCCCCGGCGCCTGCTGGTCGGCGGGGGCGGCGCCGCTGCCCACGCCCACGTCGGAGGGGTTCACGCCCAGGAACATGGCGACCAGCGCCAGCACCACCGCGCCCAGGCCGCCGCCCATCGCCATGCCGCCCATCCCGCGGCGGTCCTCCACGTTGCTGCTCCGGCCCACGTTCAGGCGCATGGGAGTCCTCTCTCGCGCTGATGTCGTCTCCGGGGGCGCCGACCGCCGCCGCGCGTTCCTCCCTAGCAATCCCTTTGCCAGCAACCGGAGGGGCGCGCGCGCCCTTGCCGCCGCGGGTCCGGGGCGGTATTGCGGTGCGTCGCCGCGGCCGCGGCGGCACGGGGCGGTCTCTCCTGACGGCGGTGGGGGTGCGGATGGACGGGAAGGCGTGGCTGGAGCTGCTGGGGTACGCGGCGTCGGTGCTGGTGGCGGTGTCGCTGATGATGAGCCGCATCGTGCGGCTGCGGGTGATCAACCTGGTGGGGTCGCTGGCCTTCACGGTCTACGGGGTGCTGATCGGCGCGTACCCCGTGGCGGCGGTGAACGGCTTCATCGTGCTGATCAACCTCTGGTTCCTGGCGCGGATGCTCCGTGCGAAGGAGTACTTCCGCATCCTGGAGATCGAGCCGGACTCGGAGTACCTGCGCTACTTCCTCTCCGTGCACCAGGCGGACGTCCGCCGCTTCCTCCCGGCGTTCGCGCACGCGCCGGAGCGGGGCGAGCTGACCTGCTTCGTGCTGCGCGACCTGGTGCCGGCGGGGCTCTTCATCGGCGAGGTGCGCGACGACGGCTGCCTGTGGGTGCGGCTGGACTACGTGATCCCCGCCTACCGCGACTTCAAGATCGGCCGCTACGTCTTCGGCGAACGCGCCGACTTCTTCCGCGCCCGCGGCATCCGCCGGATCGTGAGCCCCTCCGGCACTCCCGCCCACGCGCGCTACCTGCGGAAGATGGGCTTCAACCCTGTCGACCCCCAGGAGCAAGAGGGCAGGTACGCGCTGGAGATCGGGTAAAGAACAGAACGGTCTCACGCAGAGGCGCAGAGCCGCAGAGGAGGCTCGGCGGCTCTCCCTGCCTCTCCGCGGCTCTGCGAGAGACGATCCGTTTATTCGATTCCGAGATGGGCGAGCAGCGCGTCTTCGATCGCGTCCTGGGCGGGCTGCCCCTCCACCCGCCCCGCGGGCTCGAGGAGCCGTTGCTTCGAGATGCTGCGCAGTTGGTGCGTCTCGGCGACAGGCGTGAACTCGTTCCTGACGACGCCTCTCGGAAGTACGACTTCGAACGGGAAGAACTTTCGTGTCTTCTCTTCCTGCTTGGTCAGCGGGACCACCATGACGAGTTGCAGCGTCGAGTTGCTGAAGCTGTCCGCCGACACGACCAGAACGGGCCGACGGTTGCCGGCGTGCTCTCGGCCAACCACCGGCTCGAGGTTGGCCCAGAAGACGTCCCACTTCCGCACCGGCCCGAGATACGCCATCAGCCGGCGGACTCGCCGAGCCCGTCGGACACGGTGGAGTCGAAGTCCGTCTCCAGCTCACGCATCGCGGCAACGAACTCCGGATCGGCACCGGCCTCGTCGTACGCAGCATAGATGGCCTCCCTGCGAGCACGCCGTCTCTGCTGCTTCGAGGGCTTCCGAATCACCAGGAACGTCAGAACTCCGACGCCGATGCTGAAGAGCTTGCGGGCCGCGGCTGCCATGGATTCCGGCTGGTGCGGAGGTATGGGCGCTGTTGTACGAATGTGGCCGTACGCTACAGTTGCACCGCACGGCGTCGCCGTCAAGGGCCGCCGATCAACACACCCAACTTCGGGCTCGGTCACCCGCGCTCGACGCGGGCGACGTAGCAGCCGGCCTCGGCGTTGCGGACGTGCAGGTACGCGACCGCGGCGTTCGCGAAGAGCCGCTCGGCCGCCTCTTCCACGCGGCCGTCGCGGACGGGCTCGCGGGCGACGAGCCAGCGGCCTGCGCCGTAGCCCTCCAGCATCAGCGGCAGCGGGCGCAACTCCGGCGGAAATCCCTCGCCGGACCAGGCGGCGCACGCGTCGCGGTGGATGAACACCGGGCCAGGTGAGGGATACGCGTCCACGCCCGCGAAGGCGTCCCAGGTGAACAGCACGCGCTCCTCGGCACCTTCGCGGAAGGTGCGCAGGCAGGAGCGGCACGGGCCGTAGCCCGCCGCGACCTCCACGTGCGCGGGATGGCCGTAGCGCGGCGCACGCAGGGTACGGCGCACCTCGGCGGCCACGTCGGCGGGAATCGGTACCACACGGAAGGTTTGCATCGCTCTCTCGGGTCGATGGGAAGGGGATCGGCGACGGCCATCCGTCGCCTTCCCGGGAAAGATGCCGTTCGGTCGGGGTGGATTCGACCCGTTTGTTGCGGACCCGGCAGAGTCTTTTGAGACCCCGGCCTCAACGGTGTCACCAGTGGTGGCGCTCCGAAGGCGCGCACCCGTGGCCCGGGCCTGCCGTGCGACGTATGCTGTCCTGCAATCGCACACAGGGGAGAGGAGCGCGTGATCGAGCACAGCGTGGAGGCATCGGCCGAGGTCGCGGCGGGGGCGGAGCGGGTGTACCGCATCGTGGCCGACTATCGCGAAGCCCATCCCCGCATCATCCCGAAGTCGTTCTTCTCGGGGATCGAGGTGGAGCAGGGAGGATTCGGCGCGGGCACCGTGATCCGGGTGGGCGTGCACTTCGCGGGGCGGAGGTCGGCGTTCCGCGCCACGGTGACCGAGCCCGACCCCGGCCGCATCCTGGTGGAGACCGACCTGGACGGCGGCCCGGTGACCACGTTCACCTTCGAGCCGCTCGGCCCGGGGCGCGCCCGCGTCACCATCTCCACCCTCCTGCGGCGCCGAGGGAAGAAGCTCGGCCTGGTGGAGCGCTTCCTCACCCGCCGCTTCCTCCGCCGCGTCTACGCGGAGGAGCTGAGGCTGCTGGCCGCCGTGGCGACCGGCGGCGACGCATGAGGCGCGACGACGGGCGGATCGCCCTGGGCGTGGACGTGGGCGGGACGAAGACGGAGATCCTGCTCGCCGGCCGCGGCGGGCGCGTGCTGGCGGAGACGCGGATCCCCACGGACCCGGAAGGCGGCGCCGAGGCGACGCTTCGCCACGCCGCCGCGGCGGCGCGCGAGGCGTTTGGAGCCGCGATGGACGACGCGGCGGCCGTGGGCGTCTCGGTGGCGGGGCAGGTGGGGCGGCGCGGGATGCTGCTCGGCGCGCCGAACCTGGGCTGGACCGGTGTGGACGTTCGCCGGCTCGCCATCGCCGCCTTCGGCCTCCCGACGGTGGTGGTGAACGACGTGCGGGCGGCGACATGGGCCGAGTGGCGGCTGGGTGCGGGGCGCGGGGTGCGCGACCTGGTGGTGCTCTTCGTGGGGACCGGCGTGGGCGGCGGCGCCGTGATCGGCGGACGGCTGCTGGAGGGCGCCGACGGGATCGCGGGGGAGCTCGGGCACCTGACCGTGGTCGCGGGTGGGCGTAAGTGCCACTGCGGCAACCTGGGCTGCCTGGAGGCGTACTGCGGCGGCTGGGCGCTGGAGGAGCGTGCGAGCCAGGCCGCCCTCGCCGACCCCGCCGCGGGCGCGGCCCTGCTGCGCCTCGCCGGCTCCGCTGAGGCGATCACGGGCGAGGTGATCGCCGCTGCCCGGAAGGCGGGCGACGCGCTGGCGACGCGGCTGGTGGACGAGACCGCGGACGTGCTCGGGGCGGCGGTGGTGGGACTGGTGAACGCCCTCAACCCGCGGCGCGTGATCCTGGGTGGCGGCGTGATGGACGGCTTCCCCGACCTGCTCTACCGCGCCACAGCCGCGGTGCATGCGCGCGCCCTCCCCGCCGCCCGTCAGCGCGTGGAAATCGTGCGCGCCGGCCTCGCGGACGACGCGCCCGCCCTCGGCGCCGCGGACTTCGCGCTCGTCCGCCGGCCGAGGATGCAGC
>DASYJZ010000645.1:0-2292 GCA_035995965.1 Longimicrobium sp.
GGGGTGATGCGGGGGCAGCTGCGCGACCTGGAGGCGGCGATCTACGCGGCGGCCGGGCAGGAGTTCATGATCGGCAGCACGCCCCAGCTCCGCGAGATCCTCTTCGGCAAGCTCGGGCTGCCGATCATCAAGCGCACCAAGACGGGCGCCTCGACCGACGTGGACGTGCTGCAGGCGCTCGCCGCGCAGGGGCACGAGCTCCCGCAGCTCCTGATGCAGTACCGCCAGATCGAGAAGCTGCGCGGCACCTACGTCGACACGCTGCCGCGCGCGGTGAACCCCGACACCGGGCGCATCCACACCACCTTCAACCAGACGGTGGCGGCCACGGGGCGGCTCGCGTCGTCCGACCCCAATCTCCAGAACATCCCCATCCGCACGGAGATGGGCGCCGAGATCCGCCGCGGCTTCATCCCCGCCGAGGGGATGCGCTTCCTGGCGGTGGACTACTCGCAGATCGAGCTGCGCATCCTCGCCCACTACTCGGGCGACGAGGCGTTCGTCGAGGCCTTCCGCGCCGGGGCCGACATCCACCGCCAGACCGCCGCGCTCATCTTCGGCGTGCCGGTCGAGTCGGTGACGAAGGAGATGCGCGACCGGGCGAAAACGGTGAACTTCGCGGTGATCTACGGCATCGGCGCCTTCGCGCTGGGGCAGAAGCTGGGGATGAGCGGCGGCGAGGCGAAGGAGTTCATCGACGAGTACTTCCGCCGCTTTCCGGGAGTGCGGCGCTACCTGGACGAGCAGATGGAGAAGGCGCGGCAGACGGGGTACGTGGAGACGCTTACGGGCCGGCGGCGCTACATCCCCGAGATCAACGCGCGCAACTTCAACGTGCGCTCCTTCGGCGAGCGCGCGGCCACCAACGCGCCGATCCAGGGCACCGCCGCGGACCTGATCAAGATCGCCATGATCCGCATCCAGCAGGACCTGGATTCACGGACCGACGGCACGAAGATGCTGCTGCAGGTGCACGACGAGCTCCTCTTCGAGGTCCCCGCCGCCAACGTCGACGAGGTGCGGGGCCTCGTCCGCGAGCGCATGGAGGCCGCCGCCGTGCTCGACGTCCCCCTGCGCGTGGAGGGCGGCGTCGGCACCAACTGGCTCGAGGCGAAGTAGGAGCGGGGTACGTAGAGGACAGCAGCTACGGGGTATACGAAGAGCCTCAACTTCACGCAGCGTGAGATGAGGCTCTTCTGCTGCGTTCCAGCCGGTGCTTGCTTCAACAAGCGAGTTGACTTTGCCCCACCGCGGACCGCATCTATGGGGACGCTCTCCGAGCCGTCCTGCCGCACAGCCGTCCCGGCATCGGCCATGTCACTCGCGGACATCTTCGAGCAGATCCTGAAGGACTGGGGAAAGTTCTGTCGTTTCATCCTGCTCTGGATCTGCACCCTCGCTCTCCTCGTGCTCACGCTGCGCCTGTTGCCTTGGATCACACGAGGCACCGGGCTACGAGCCAAGTCTGTCGAGCTGTCGACCTTTCCCAGGATCATCCTGGAGCAGGAGACCCGCGACGGCAATCGGTATCTGATCGTGGTTCAGCCGCAGTCGTGGCAGGACAGCGGAATCCCGGTGGATTCGGGCGACGTGATCAAGTTTAAGGCTTCGGGGATGGTCAACATCAGCGCTTACAGCGTGCAGGAGAATGTCGGCATCCGCCGGCGGATCGAGAGGCGGCTGGACGTGGCGCGGGCGGCAGGGGCGTTCGGTGACGTCGCCGATTCGCTGTGGCTACCCGAGCGGTACTACACTCAGGCAGATCGTGATTCGCTGAGCCGCGTCGTGCCATGGGTGGGACCCGAGGGCGACACCAGCGCCGAGGGAGTGCAGGACCGGCGCTACCAAGCACGCACCCGGAACAAGGTCCTGCCGAACTCCCCCTTCGGCGCGCTGGTGGCCGCCGTTCGCGCGGGTAGCTCGCCGCCGTCGCGATACGACGGGTTCTCCGGCGCATTCGTCGTGGGGCCGTCCATGACGCGCCCCTGGAACGGGTCACCGGGAACCCTGTGGTTCACGGTAAACGACGTGTCCGACGACCGCGATCGGCTTTCTCCCGAAAAGTTCTATATCGACAACATCGGGTTTTTCGTAGTCGGGGTGACGACGTCAGGAAATTAGCATCCGCACACGAAGACGCTGCCGCAGGTGCACGACGAGCTCCTCTTGGAGCTTCCGCCGCCAACGTCGAAGAGGTGCGCTCGTCCGCGACCGCATGGAGGCCGCCGCCGTCCTCGACGTGCCCTTGCGCGTGGAAGGTGGCGTCGGCACCAACTGGCTCGAGGCGAAGTA
>DASYJZ010000646.1:0-1630 GCA_035995965.1 Longimicrobium sp.
ACGCGGTGGCGTTCACCGCGCCCCAGAGCACCGACCAGCCGATCTCCCGCGGCGTCCACCCGCGCAGCAGCCCGACGGAGAGCGCCGTGGCGGCGTACGCGGCGGCGATGATCCCCACCACCATCCAGGTCTGCAGCCGCCGCCGCGCCACGCGCACGCCGAACGCCGCCGCGGCGCCGCCGACGGCGGCGGTGAACGGAAGGGCCGCGCCCAGGAACGGCCCCTGCCCGCCCAGGATCAGCGCCAGCACCAGGGCGAGCGCCAGCGCCAGCCGCCCCCCCCAGAGCACCGCCACCAGCAGCGCCGCGAAGGGCACCGGCACCAACTCGCTGGGGAGCCCCATCCGCGCGATCACGGCAGAGAGCGCCGCCACCGCCACCACCAGCGCGCAGACGAAGGCCACGGAGCGGTCGTCGGCGTACAGGTGCAGCCGCGACAGGCGCAGCAGCATCCCCAGGATCCCCAGCAGGAGCAGGTTGTAGAGCACCGAGCCCGCGGCGCGCCCCAGGGTGCGTCCCGGGTCGGCGGCGTCGCCGTGGGCGGAGAGCGCGGCCTGGTAGGCGCGCAGCCGCTCCTCCTCGCGCGCGCCCACCTGCTCGCGCGCGCCGACGATCTTCTCCCCGGCCAGCACGCGGTACTTCACCCGGTCCACGGCGGCGCGCGCGCGCGACCGGGCCGCCTCGGTGTCGCGCTCGTCGATGGCGAGCGAGGGCTGGAACCAGCGCACCAGCAGCAGCCGCTGCAGCTCCGCCGCGTCCGCGCCGGCGCCGGGGGGGAGGTAGCGCTGGGCGGTGCGATAGAACTCGTCCGCCGTGCGCAGCGAGTCGGCCGCCACCAGCCCCTCGCCCCCGGCGATCCCGCGCACCCGCACCGCGCTGATCCCGCTCCGCTCCGGCGAGCCGCCCGCGACGCCGCGGGGAAGCTGCTCGCGCACCGCGCGCTCGGTCGCCGCCTGCAGCGCGGCGCGGCGCGCGGGGTCCTGCAAGACCTCGATGCCGCCCAGCGTGGTCGGCACGCCGGCGGCCGCGAGCACCCGCCGCACCGCCTCGCCGCGCTGCTCCGGCGGCAGCGAGTCAGTTTGCGCCACGCGCGCGAAGAAGCCGCGGGCCGCGGCCAGCACGCTGTCCGCCGCCTCCGGCCGGTAGTCGTAGACGGGGGGGACGCCGCGCGCCGCCTCTTCCTGCTCGCGGCGCGCCTCCTCTTCGGTCTTGGGGATCTGGAAGGGGATGCGCGCGATCACGTCCTGCGGGGCCACCACGCCGCGCTCCAGCACCACCGGCCCGGGCGCGGCGCCGGCGGGGAAGAGCGCGTAGATGGCGAGCGCGGTGGCCAGCAGCGCGCCGAAGCGCAGCCCGTGGAAGAGCAGGCGCGGGCGCGGCCGCCGGGGCGGGGCCTCCCCCGCCTCGCGCGGCGCCGAGCGCCGCTCCACGGGCACGCGCTCGCCGCCTGGCATCAGGCCTCCCCCGGCTCCGGCTCGTGCCCGGAGTGGGCGGCGTAGGCGCGGATGATCTCCTTCACCAGCCGGTGGCGGATCACGTCAGAGCCCTTGAGATAGGCGAAGGCGATCCCGGGGATCCCCTTGAGCACCTGCTCGGCTTCCAGCAGCCCGGAGTCCTCGCGGCGCGGCAGG
>DASYJZ010000647.1:0-4390 GCA_035995965.1 Longimicrobium sp.
AGCGGCACGTCCCGCACTTCGTTGCCGCGGCGGACGCGGACGTAACTCGGGCCGGGATACACGGACCCATTCCACAAGAGGATTTCGTCGCCCACCATCAGACCGTCTTCCCCACCGGGTGAGCCCGGACGGGCACCCACGCGCGGGCCGCGCGCGGGTTCGACCACGACCCAGTTCCACGGTCCGCTCCCATTGGCGCGACCCACCGTGAACGACAGGCCGCCGTCCGGCATGACTTCCACCGCCGACACCCGCCCCTGCAACGTGACCGGCCCCGGCAGGCTTCGCCCCGCGATCCGCCATGCCGTATCCACCGCTATCACCGTGTCAAGACGCGTTTCTGCGTGCGTCGGGACCACGGGCGGGCCGCTCGAGGCCGCTCCACACGCCGCGGCCGCGCCGGCACAGGCAACGGACGCGAACGGGATCGCGCGCAGCACCCGGTGCCTCGGCCGCGCCGCGGTCATGGCGAGGATCCGCCGCTCCAGGTGCGACGAGGGGCCGCCCCACGCCAGCGCGGGACGGGGGAGGATGTGGGGGTGCGTCGCGGCGCTGAGGAGCACCCGACCGTAGCGGCGGCGGCTCTCCCCCGCGGCGAGCACGCGCGCGTCGCAGTCCGTCTCCACCGCGAGCCGGAGCCGCCGGTGCTGCCACCAGAGCGCCGCGCTCCACGGCAGCGCGGCCACGGCCAGCGAGGCGAGCGCCAGCAGCCACGGATCGCCCGCGAACACGTGCTCACGCTCATGCCGCACGATCAGCCCGCACTCCTCCGGCGCGTCCAGCGCCCAGCGCGGCAGCACGATCTCCGGGTCCAGCACCCCCAGCACCATCGGCCCCGCGCGCTCCGACACCAGCACGCGCGAACCCGCCACGCGCCGCCCCGTGCAGGGTCCGCACGCCGCGCGCAACCGCCGCTGGCCCCACGCCAGCGCGCCGAGGGTGGCGAGCGAGGCCGCCAGCCAC
Organism: Longimicrobium sp.; assembly: GCA_035995965.1. Classification (GTDB taxonomy): domain Bacteria; phylum Gemmatimonadota; class Gemmatimonadetes; order Longimicrobiales; family Longimicrobiaceae; genus Longimicrobium. The sequence goes on from DASYJZ010000647.1 coordinate 964, forward strand.
GCGAGCCCGAACGCGGATGGAAGCCGTTTCGGAGACAGCGCTCCCAGGCTGCTCTCTCCGCCATCCGTTGTCCGTACCGCGGCGCTTCCCTGCCCCGAGATCGCCGCCCGCGAACGGTCCACGGACGCTGGCAGGCGGATCGCCGGGACGAGTCCGGGCGACAGAGCGGCGGCCGCCGGCAGCAGGAGCGACCCCGCGATCGCGGCCGCCCAGATCCAGCGCCGCGGCAGCCCGAACCAGCCGGCCACGCGGTCGGCCGCGAGCGCGGCCACCCCCAGGAGCGCCCCGGCCGCGAGGGCGCCGAGCATCCATCTCTCCGTCATGGTTCCTCCTCCCCCGCCAGGCGGCGGTCAAGCAGCTCCCGCATGCGCCGCAGCTCCTCCTCCGGCAGCTCGCGCTCGCTCACCAGCTGCGCCAGCAGCATGGCCGCCGAGCCGTGGAACACCTTGTCCACCAGGCGGTTGAGCGCGTTGCCGCCCGCCGTCTCGGCATCGGCGACGGCGTAGTAGCGGTAGGCGCGGCCCTCCTTCTCGTGGCGGACGTGGCCCTTCTCCTCCAGCGTCTGCAGCGCCCAGAGCACGGTGGTGTAGGCGAGCCTGTCCGCCAGCTCCTTCCGCACCTCCGCCACCGTCCCCGACCCGGTGCGCCACAGGATGCTCATCACGTCCAGCTCGCGGTCGGTCAGGCGTCGGTCATCCGGCATTCGGGCTCCTCACGGGCTCAGCTACGGGTGGTCCCGTAGAGTAGGGGCGCGACGAGGCCGCTGTCAACGGAATCGTCCGTCGACACGCAAGCGTCCGTCGGGATCAGGTGCCTGGCATCGGAACCAGGTTGGCGTCGGCGAACGGGCACGCGCCGTCGTTCTTTCCGGGGGACCAGTGCGGGAGCCGCCTGATGCACTCGACGAAAGCCACCTGCGCGCGCCGCACCTGCTCCAGGGTGGGCGGAGGCCCGATCACCAGGTCGAACTCGCGCTCCCGGTTGTCGCGGCGCACGCGCAGCCTGTAGTGCGTGCCGGGGCTCCGGTCGGGGAACGGGGGCGATACGCGCACGTCGGCGCCGTTCAAGGCGAGGACGACGTCTCCTACCCTCAGCCCGACCCTGTCGGCCACGCCGCCGGCGCCGATGCCCCGGATGGCCGGGAAGTCCGCGAACGGCGGGCCGGCCGGCCTGGGATAGCCGTAGGAGAGCGCCAGCCCCGTCAGGCCCATCCGCGGGTCAGGCCCGTTCATCGCGATCGCCATGCCGTCGGACAGGTCCGCCGCGGTGGTCATCCGGCCTTCATGAACCTCCGACTGCGTGGCGAGCGCCTCCGTCGTCGTCGTCTCCGGGGCGCACGCGGCGGCGAGCGTGGCGAGCGCGCACACGGCGAGCGCGAGCGCGAATCGGGGCCGACGTTTCCCGGGTTGAGTGGTCATGGCGGGATCCTCCGTTCGAGCCGTTGACGAAGGTCGATCCGCATCCAGGCGCGGAGTCGCGGCCAGAACTACTGGCCTTCCCGTAGTTTAACCGCGAGGCGGCCCGCCGTCAACGGGTTTACCCGTAGGTGGTCCGGCGGAGCCGGACCACCGGGGCGAGAGCTGGGGCCAGGCGGGCGAATTCCTCCGGGCATCCGCCCCACCCGCACGCGGACATTCCGCCGACCGTCGATGCGCCGGCGAGCTCCTGGATTCACGGACAGAGCTTCAGCGGCACGCCACGTCCGCCCCGGACGCGGCACGAAGTCCGGGTCGGACGTGCTCGATCCACTCGCGAATGACGTCCGAGAAGGCAACGCGCTTCGCCCCGACGTCGTCCAGATCGCGGAACTTCACTGTGGCGCGGTCGGCGCCGAGCCACTGGAGCAGCGAGGCTGGGTCGGCGATCGCAACGGCAGCGGCGCGCTTCTTGGCGCCGAGGTGGAGGATGAGCTGGACGCCGTCTTTCGCGCGGAGGTGGAAGGTGGCGAACCACTCCGAGGTGCGGAAGCTCGGCGCATTCCACTTGATCCCTTCGGTGATGCGTGGATCGGCGCCGAGGATGATCTCGCGCAGCGCGAGGATCTCCCGTTTGCGCGGGTGATCCAGCATAGCGAGGTACACCTCGACGCTCTCCGGCACGGCCGTGCTCGTCTGTCTGCTCATCCCGGTGATCCCCTGCTCTCCTCGTTACGACGGCCGTAGCGAAGGCGCACGTTGCCGGAGGGATACTCCTTCGCCTCCAGCAGCTCCAGCCGGGTGGTCGACGGCACGCCGCTCACCAGCGGCCGGCCGCTGCCGAGGAGGACCGGGCCAACGATGAACTGGTATTCGTCGATCAGCCCGTGCTCGGTGAGCTGCGAGACGATCGATCCGCTGCCGAAGATCATGATGTCTTTGCCCGGCTGCTCCTTCAGCGCCTCGATCTCGCGCGGGTCGAGCTCAGGGAAGAGTTGAGAGTTCCTCCAGGTGACGTCCTGCCGCGTTCGCGAGAACACCAGCTTGGTCGCCTCGTTGATCCACTTCCCCATCGCGCGGATCTCCGGGGAGTGACGGCCGGCGCCGTGAGGGTCCTCGTCGACGGCGTGCGGCCAGAAGCTCTCGAACATGTCGTAGGTGCGGCGGCCGAACAGGATCGTGCCGGCGCCGCCGAGGTTGTCGGCGGCCCCCTTGTCGAGCTCCTCCTCCGGCACCACCCAGCCGAGGCCGCCGTCCTCCGCCGCGAAGTACCCGTCCGCCGACACCCGGTTGAACGTCACGATCCGCCGCATGGCCATTCTCCTTCCGAGCTTTCTGATGGTTGCTCGCGCTACGGCTTGGCGTCGCCGCCGAACACGAGCACGTAGCCGTTCGGGTCGCGCACCTCGAACTCCCAGTCACCGTACGGCCGCTTCACCAGCGGGCCGTGGATGAGCTCGCGTCCCTCCACCGACGCGAACAGCGCGGCGACGCCATCCATCCGGAGATAGGCATCCCACACCCCCTCGGGGCGGCGGGCGGCGAAGTCGGGCTTCTGGTAGCCGGCGAGCCGGAGCAGCATGATCTCGGCCCCGCCACGCTGGATGCTCGCATATGCGAACGGCTCAAGCTTGGGAAAGGTGCCCATGGTGCGGAAGCCGAGATGCTCGGCATACCAGCGCGCGGTGCCGCCGACGTCGTCCACGAGAAACGTCGGCACCGCGGAGTGTATCCGGACCTCCGGCGGATCGTGGGGCGGGGGTGCGCTCATCGTCCTCTCCGTTCGGCTGTGAGCCGTGCGGCCTTCATGAGCAGGTAGTCACGCTCGGGGATGCTCGCCGTCCCTTCGGCCGCGGCGCGGTAGTGGGCGACGGCGCGCTCGGGGTCGCCGGCCATCTCGTGAAGATGCGCGCGGACGGCGTCGAGGCGGTAGTGGCCGGCCATCCGCGGATCGCCGTCCAGGGCTGCGAGCAGTTCCAGCCCCGCCTGCGGACCCTGCACCATCGCGGCCG
>DASYJZ010000648.1:0-4495 GCA_035995965.1 Longimicrobium sp.
GCCCGGGCCCACCTCCATCCCGATCCCCAGCGCCTCCAGGATGCCGCGGCCCACCGGGTTCGCGACCGGATCGTAGCCGAAGAGCGCCAGGTGCCCCACCCCTGACCCCGGCGTGATCCCCGGGCCGACGGGCACGCTCATCCCCACCGTCCCCTCCGCGGCGAGCCGGTCGAGGTTCGGCGTGGCGGCGGCCTCCAGCTCGGTGGGACCGCCGGGCTCCATCGGCAGCCCGCCCAGGCCGTCGATCACCACCAGCACGATCTTCGTCTCCGCCGGCTCCAGCAGCCCGTGCAGCAGGGCCTGGCCCGGCGTCGGCGGCACCCGTTCCTCGCTCAAATCCATCCTCCGTCCACGGTGTGCCAGGGAGCGCCCGCGAGAAGCGTTCCGGCGACAGCCGAACAGAACGTGTCACGCAGAGACGCGGAGGAACGGAGAGTTCGCGGTTCTCTCAGTACCTCTGTGCCTCTGCGTGAAACGTTCTGTAGTAGCTTCGGAATGTTGATCCCTCCGCCTCGGCGCGGTATCCTTCATTCCGCTGCACTCCCGCCCCCGCCGGCGCCCGCCCGAATGAGCCATCCTCCGGACCGACTCGCCACGCTCTCGCCGGCCAAGCGCGCGCTGCTGGAGAGCATGCGTGCCCACGCGCCGCGGGCGGACGCCGGCTTCCCGCGCGCGCCGGACGGCCCGGCGCCGCTCACCTTCGAGCAGCGCCGCATCTGGTACCTGCACCGTCTGGAGCCCGAGGCGCCGCTCTACACCATCCCCATCGGCTACCGCCTGCGCGGCGCCCTGGATCCCGCCGCGCTCGAGGCCGCCCTGCGCGCGTTCGTCGCCCGGCACGACGCGCTGCGGATGATGGTCTCGGAGCGCGATGGGGAGCCGGTACAGACCGCGTCCACGGAGCCGCGGTTCGGGTGGGAGACGGACGACCTCGCGGGCGCGTCCGATGCGCAGCCCGAGGCCGAGGCACGGCGCAGGATCCGGGCGTTCCTGGCGCGGCCGTTCGACCTGGAGCGCGGGCCGCTCCTGCGCGCGCTCCTCCTGCGCTTGGGCGCGAGCGAGCACCTGCTGGCGATCTCCATCCACCACATCGCGGGGGATGGATGGTCCACGGGGATCCTGCGGCGCGAGCTGGGGGTGCTCTACGCGGCGCACCTCGCCGGGCGCGAGGCCGGCCTCCCCGTGCTCCCCGCCGGCTACCGCGACTATGCCGCCTGGCAGCGGCAGAGGCTGGACGAGGCCGCGCTGGCGGGCGACGTGGCGTACTGGCGGCGCGAGCTGGACGGGGCGCGGCACGTCTTCGAGCCGGCTCCCGACCATCCGCGGCCGGCGGCGCAGGGGACGGAGGGCTTCAAGACGGCGGTCGAGCTGTCCCCCGCGCTCACCGCCGGCGTGCGCGCCCTCGCCCGCGCGGAATCGACCACCGCCTTCGCGGTGCTGGCGACGGCCTGGGCCGCCGTGCTGCAGCGGCACGCGGGTCAGGACGACTTCCTCCTCGGCACGCTGGAGGCGAACCGCCGCGACGCGCGGACGGAGGGGATGTTCGGTTTCTTCGCGAACACCGTCCCCCTCCGCTTCCGCCTGGGCGGCGACCCGAGCGTGGCCGAGGCGATCCGCCGCACCCACCGCACCGTGCTCGGCGCGCGGGAGCATGCGCGCCTCCCCTTCGACCGCATCGTGGAGCTCTCCGCCGCGCGGCGCGACTCTTCGCGGCCGCCGCTGGTGCAGTCGATCCTGGCCTACAGCGACGCGGGCTCGGTCGGCCTCGCGCTCCCGGGCGTCGACGCGGTCCCCGAGGTGGTCGACACGGGCACCTCGGCCTTCGACCTCACGCTGCAGCTCGAGGACCTGGGGGCGACGATCCGCGCGGAGCTCCTCCTCTCCTCCGACCTGTACGAAACCGCCACCGGGGGACGACTGCTGCGCCGGTTCCAGGCGCTCCTCGCCGGCTTCGCGGCAGACCCGGCGCGGGCGCTGGCGGACGTGCCGCTCGCCGACGAGGTCGAGGCGCTGCGGTGGATGGCGGACGGCCAGGACGGCGGGGGACCACCCTCGCCTTCCACCCTCCACTACCTCTTCGAGCGGCAGGCGCGCGTCCGTCCCGACGCGGTGGCGATCGCCTTCGGGTCGTCGGGGAGCGTGGGGTACGCGGTGCTGAACGCGCGTGCCAACCGCATCGCGCACCGCCTGCGCCGGCTGGGCGCGCGGCCGGAGGCGCGCGTGGGCGTCTGCATGCGGCGTACGCCGGACATGGTGGCGGCGCTCCTGGGCATCCTCAAGTCCGGCGCCGCGTACGTCCCGCTGGACCCGGCCCATCCCCCGGCGCGGCTCGAAGCCGTCCTCCGCGCCGCACGCGCCACCGCGGTGCTCACCGACGCCGCCTCGCGCGCCTCGGTGCCGGACTGCGGCGGGATGATGGTGATCGACCTGGATGCGGCGGAGCTGGGCGGGGAGAACACGGCGGACCCGGAGAGCGGCGCGTCGCCGCGGAACCTGGCGTACGTCATCACCACGTCCGGCTCCACCGGCGGCCCCAAGGGGGTGGAGATCGAGCACGGCGCCGCCGCGTCCATGCTGCACTGGGTGCGCGGCGCGCTGGACGAGGAGGAGCGCGGGTGCGTGCTCGCCTCCACCAGCATCTGCTTCGACGCGTCGGCGCCGGAGATCTTCGGCACGCTGTCGTGGGGCGGCACGCTGGTGCTGGTGGAGAACGCCCTGTCCCCTCTCCCCGCGTCCGCGCGGCCGCGGGCGGCGGCGATGGTGCCGAGCGTCGCCGCGGAGCTGCTGCGCGAGGGGCGGCTGCCGCCGAGCCTGGGCACGATTCTGCTGGGCGGCGAGGTGCTGTCGCCGGCGCTCGCGCGGGCACTGCACGCCACCGGCACGGTCACACGCGTGCTGAACCTGTACGGGCCGACGGAAGACACCACCTACTCCACCTGCGCCACCGTCCCCCGCGACGCCCGGCGCGTCACCATCGGCCGGTCGATCGCGCGCCGCCGGTCGTACGTGCTCGACGCGCGGCTGCGGCCGGCGGCGGTGGGCGAGCCGGGGGAGATCTGGACGGCGGGCGACGGCGTGGTGCGCGGCTACGCGGGGCGGCCGGGGCTCACCGCCGCGCGCTTCCTCCCCGACCCGTGGGGCCCGCCGGGGGCGCGCATGTACCGCACGCTCGACCTGGGCCGCCGGCTGGACGACGGCTCGCTCGAGTACCTGGGCCGCCGCGACGCGCAGGTGAAGGTGCACGGAGTGCGCATCGAGGCGAGCGAGGTGGAGGACGCGCTCCTCCTCTTCCCCTCCGTGTGCGAAGCGGCGGTGGACGCGCGCGACGACGGGCAGGGCGGCATGCGGCTGGTGGCGTGGCTCGTCGCCGACGGCGGGGACCGCCCGACCCCCGCGGCGCTGCGCGAGCACCTGCGCGAGCGCCTGCCGGAGGCGATGGTGCCCTCCGCCTTCGCCTGGACCGGCGCGCTCCCGCGGACCTCCGGCGGCAAGGTCGACCGCCGCGCACTCCCCGACCCCGCCGCGGACGCATCCGCCGCGGTGTCCGTCGCGCCGCGCACGGAGTTGGAGGCGAAGCTGGCGGAGATCTGGGCCGACGTGCTCGGGCTGGAGCGGGTGGGGGTGGAGGACGACTTCTTCGACCTCGGCGGCCAGTCGCTGGTGGCGACGCGCCTCGCCGCCCGCATCCGCGCGGAGCTGGGGCGCGAGCTGCCGCTGGCGCTGCTGCTGCGCGCGTCGACGGTGGCGCGGCTGGCGGCGTCGCTGGCGGCGGGGCGCGAGGAGGTGCGGCCGCCGCTCATCGCGCTGCACCCGCACGGCGTGGCCCGGCCGCTCTTCCTGGGGCCGCCGGGGGGCGGCCACGTGGTGTGCTACCGCAAGCTCGCGGCGCTGCTGGCACCCGGGATCCCCGTCTTCGGCCTGCAGGCGCGCGGGATCGATGACGGGCAGGCGCCGATGCAGACGGTGCGCGACATCGCCGGGTTCTTCGTGGACGCCATGCGCGAGGCGCAGCCGGAGGGGCCGTACCACCTGGGTGGATGGTCGTTCGGGGGGATGATCGCCTTCGAGATGGCCCGCCAGCTCGCCGCGGACGGCGCCGAAGTGGGATTGGTGGCGATGCTCGACACCTCCATCCCCAGCGCCCGCGATCCCGGCGAGACGCTGGACCATGCGCGGGTGATGCAGCGCATCGTGGCCGACCTGGTGGGATGGGCCGCGGCCTCGTCACTCCAGGTGGAGTCGCTGCGCCCGCTGCCGCCGCGGGAGCAGGCGCTGGCGGCCGTGCGGCAGGTCCGCCTCAGGTCGCTCCCCGAGTCGCGCGTGGCCGAGATCCTGGCGCTGACGGCGGTGCGCCAGGCCAACCTGCGCGCGCTGGTGACCTACGCGCCGAAGACGTACGACGGCGAGCTCACCTACTTCCGCACCGCCGCCTCGGAGCGGGCGTTGCCGAAGGATGGGGCCGTGGAGTTCTGGGGGTCGCGGGCGCTGGGGGGGA
>DASYJZ010000649.1:0-5265 GCA_035995965.1 Longimicrobium sp.
TTCTTTTTCAGGGTTCCGGAATCAGAGCGATGCCGGGACCCGCAGGGGGAGGGTGATCTCGCTGGGGACGGGGTAGCCGTCCTCGAGTGCGGGATAGAACGCCATCATGCGCACGTAGTTGAGCAGCCGCTGTTCCGCCACGCCACGGCGGATGCCGCGCTCCACGCTGGCGTCGGTGACCCTGCCGTTGGCGTCGATCCGGAGGCGCACCCAGACCAGCGCCGGGTCGGTGGAGGGGAGCGAGGAAGCCGCCGCCCCCGCGTCACGCTCGCGCACGTCGAAGGGGTCCGCGGCGATCCGCTCCTCCTCGCGGGGGCGCGGGGCACACGCCTGCCGGCGCCCCACCGTCATCACGACCTCGTTCCCCAATTCCACCCGCAGCCGCACGCCCCACTCCTCGGCCGCGCGCGGCGTCTCGCGGCGGAAGGCGAAGACCAGCGCCTCCAGCGAGTCGGCCAGGGGAGTGGGAACGGTGGTCTCGATCACGGCGCGCCGGACCTGGACGCCGCCGGGATCGTGGCGCACGGAGAAGAGCACGTGCCCGGCGGGACGCCCCGCCCTCACCCAGAGCCGCGCCGCCGCCGCGCGGAACGCCTCCGTCTGCACCAGATTCTCCGGCTGCGGCAGCTCGGCGGGGTGGGGCGAGAGCGTGCACCGCTGCCCCCGCGGCGCCCCGTCGGCAACGAGCGGCGCGTCCGCCGGGCGCGGAGGAGCGCACGCAGCGACGACGGCGAGCGCCGCAATGGCTGCGAGCGAGGAAGGACGGCGGGTGCGATGCATTGAATCCGTGTCGACGGGGAAAGCGCCTCACGCGGAGACGCGGACCCGCAGAGAGGCCGGGTGGTTCCCTCTGCGGCTCCGCGTCTCTGCGTGAGACCAATCTGTTACTGGATGGACTGGAGCTGGATCACCACGGGCTGGCCGGTGATCTCGTACTTCAGCGGGACGTGCGGCGCGGCCTGGCGCAGCCACACCACCATCGGCGCCTGCTTGCCGGCCACCTCCACCCGGAAGGCCGGGAAGGTCCCCGCCGGCACGGTGACCGTCTCCACCCCCGTCACCCGGAAGCTCACCGCGTCCACGCTCCCGGTGCCGGTGTTGAACTGCGGGATGGCGATGGTCTTCCCCTGGGCCAGGTCGGCCACGCCCAGCATCACCTCGTCCATCCCCTCCAGCACCGCGCCGGGCACCGCCGCCACGTCATAGGTCTTCTCGCCCCCCATCTGCGGCGGGAGCTTGGCCTCGCCGCGGAAGCGCCCGCCGGTGAGCGCCACGCTGGCCGTCCCCGCGGCCGGCCCCGTCACCGTCTCCGTGTGCGAGATCGGGGCGAAGCCCGGGCCGAAGCGGGTCACCAGCGCCTGGTGGACCGGGCCGAACTGCACCTCGTTGGTGCGCGTCCAGCCGTCGCCGTCCCTGGCCAGCGCCACCGTCTGCGAGCCCACCGGGTTCCCCTGGAAGGCGACCTGGTAGGCCAGGGTGGAGGGCGCCACCTTCGCGTAGTCGAAGTGCTCGGCCGAGGCGCGCACCTCCAGCGCCGAGCGCTCCAGCGGCTTCCCCTCCAGGTCCACCAGCGTCACCGGGGCGATGCGCTCCAGCCCGGGCAGAACCTTCGCGGCGTCGCCCACCACCACGATGGTGGCCTGGTCGGGGTGCACGAAGCGACGCGCCACCCGCTGCACGTCGGCCGCGGTGACCGCCTGCACCCGCGGGTTGTACAGCAGCAGGTCCTCGATGGGGAGCCCCACCACGCGGGTGGTGGCCACCTGCACCGCCACCTGCGTGGCCGTCTCGATCCCTACCGGGAAGGAGCCCACCAGGTACGACTTGGCGGCCTCGAGCTCCGGGGCCGGCACCGGCTCGTCGCGCAGCCGCCGGAGCTGCGACACCAGCTCGGCCAGGGCGCTGTCGGTCACCTCGGTGCGCACGTCGGCGGTGGCGAAGAACAACCCGGTGTCGATGGGCCGGTCGGCGTTGGCGTAGGCGCCGTACGTCCACCCGTGCTGCTCGCGCAGCACCTGGAAGAGCCGCGCGTCGGAGCCGCCGCCGAGCAGGCGCGTCATCACCTGCACGGCGTAGTAGTCGGGGTCGCCCGCCTTCATCCCGGGGTTGCCCACGAAGAGCGTGGACTGCACCGACCCGGGGCGGTGAATCAGCACGATCCCCGTGCGCGCGCGCGCCGCCACCGGCGGGTAGGCGGGCGCCGCCACGTTCCCGCGCTCCCAGCCGCCGAAGCGCTCCCGGGCGAGCGCCTCGGCGCGCGCCTGGGAGACGTCGCCCGCCACCACCAGCATGGCGTTGCCGGCCTTGAAGTGCGCGGCGTGCCAGTCGCGCAGCTCGCGCGCGGTGAGCCCGCGCACCGACTCGGGGGTCCGAAGGATGCCGTACGGGTGCGGGCCGTACACCTCACGGTAGAAGCGCCGCGAGGCCAGCGACCCCGGCTGGCCGAGCTGCGCCTGGAGCTGCGAGAGGCTCTGCTGCCGCGCCGTCTCCACCTCGCTGTCGGGGAAGATGGGGTGGAGTGCCACGTCGGCCACCAGCTCGAACGCCAGCGGAAGCCGGTCGGAGAGCACGGTGGCCGCCACGCCGGTGTAGTCGTCGCTGGAGAAGGCGTTCAGGCTCCCGCCGCTCCCCTCGATGAGCTGGGCGATCTGGCTGGCGGAGCGCGTGGCGGTCCCCCTGGTGAGCACGTCGGCCACCAGCGACGCCGTGCCGGCCTTCGCGGCGGGGACGGTGGCGTTCCCGGAGCGCACCAGCAGGTACATGCTCACCAGCGGCGTGCGGTGGTTCTCCACCACCACCAGGCTCATCCCGTTGGGGAGGCGCGTCTCGCGGAAGGCGGGGAAGGCCAGCGGGCGCGCGGGCGCCGGCGGGGGCGGGGGCTGCTTCTGCGCGGCCGCGGGGGCGGCGCCCAGCGCGGCGGCGCCCGCGGCGAGGGCCAGGGCGCGCCGGAGCTGAAGGATGGCGGTCATGGTCACTCCCGGGCAGGGGCGGCGGCCGGCTGGACGACGGCCAGGGCACGGTTGGTGGGCGCGTAGTACTGGCGGGCCACCCGCTGCAGGTCGGCGGGCGTGGCGGCCAGGGCGGCGTCGAGGCTGTGGTTCACGAAGCCGGGATCGCCGTGGTTCAGCGCGGCGGTCTGCAGCGCCTCGGCGATGCCCAGGGCGGTCTGCCGCTCCTGCACCACCGAGGCGCGGAGCTGGTTCTTCGCCTTCTCCAGCTCGGCGGGGGTGACGCCCTGGTCGCGGACGCGGGCCACCTCTTCCTCCAGCAGCGCCTGGAGCCGGTCGGGGCCGACGCCCTGGTTGGCCACGATCCAGAACAGCGCCACGGACGGGCCCTGGCGCTCGTCGATGAAGGGGATGAGCTGCGAGGCGGCGCGCTCGCGCTTCACCAGCCGTTCGTACAGGCGCGAGCTCTCGCCCCCCGCCAGCACCACGTTCAGGAGCTGCAGCGCCGCGAAGTCCGGCGACGCGGCGGGCGGCAGGCCGTACACCGCGACCACGGCGGGGAGCTGCGCGTTGGCGTCGCTGAAGGTGAAGCGCACCGGGAGCCGGGTGAAGGGCTCGGTGCAGGCGTTGCGCGGCGGCGCCGGGCCGGCGGGGATGCCGGCGAAGTACGCCTGCACCAGCCGGCGCGCCTCGGCGGGGTCGAAGCCGCCGGTGATGGTGAGGGTGGCGTTGTTGGGGCGGTAGAAGAGGTCGTGGAAGGCGCGGGCGTCGTCCACCGTGGCGGCGTTCAGGTCGTCCATCGACCCGATGGTGCTGTGCGCGTAGCCGAAGCAGCCGCGGGCGTTGTAGGTGGAATCGCTCAGCATGGCGCCGAGGGCGGGGGAGTACGGGGCGTTGTCCACCCGCTGCCGCTTCTCCTCCTTCACCACGTCGCGCTGGTTGGCGAAGTTCTCGGGCGTGACCGCCAGCGAGCGCATGCGGTCGGCCTCCAGCCAGAGCCCCAGGTTCAGGCGGTTGGCGGGGAGCACCTGGTAGTAGTTGGTGCGGTCGTTGCCGGTGGTGCCGTTGTAGTTCGCGCCGCCGGCGCGCTCCACCAGCTGGAAGTGCTCGCCCTTGCCCACGTTGGCCGAGCCCTGGAACATCATGTGCTCGAAGAGGTGGGCGTAGCCGGTGTGCCCCGGGCGCTCGTCGCGCGAGCCGACGGCGTACCAGACGTCCACGGCCACGACCGGGCTGGCGGGGTCGGGCGCCAGGAGCACGCGCAGCCCGTTGGGGAGCCGGTAGTCCTCGAACTGCACCCGCCCCGCGGCGGCGGGGGCCTGAGCCGCCGCCCCGGCCGCGCCGAGCAGCGCCAGCGCGGCGGCCGCGGCTCCTCCGCGTACGATGATGGATCTCACGGAGTCCTCCTGGAAGGTTGAAGTCCAGCACGGAAGCGAGCCGCCCCCGAGGAGCGCGCCTGACCACTCCGCTCATTATGCGACGGGATAGTTGCATCGGTCCGCGACGGTAGTCAAGGTGGACCGCGCGGCCGATGCTCCGCGCCCCCTCCGGCTCGCCTGGGCTCGCCACCTCTCCCCGCGCCGGGAGAGGCGGCCGAATCCGGCTTAAGACTGTGGGAAAGGGCAACTGCCTGGTCTCACACGGGGTCAACGGGGTCAACGGAGTCGATGTTCAGCATTGACTCCGTTGACCCCGTGTGAGACCCCCTTCTTGTTCAGGATCCGGTATACGGATCCGAGTGGCGTCGAGGCCGGCGCGCGGGGTATGGTTCGGGGTGAGTCCGGGATGTTCACCGCAGGGGAGCGGAGGTCCGATGAGCAGTGCGGGCGAGGCGGAGACGATGCATGCCGTGCGGCTGCACGAGCTGGGCGGGGCGGAGGCGCTGCGGTACGAGACGGTGCCCATCCCCCGCCCCGGCCCAGGCGAGGCGCTGGTGCGCGTGGAGGCGGCGGGGGTGAACTTCATCGACGTCTACAAGCGCAGCGGCCTCTACAGGGTGCCGCTCCCGGCGACGCTGGGCGAGGAGGGCGCGGGGACGGTGGCCGCGGTCGGCGAGGGCGTCACGGACGTGCGGGTGGGCGACCGCGTGGCATGGGCGGGCGCGACGGGCTCGTACGCCGAATGCGCCGCCGTCCCCGCCGCGAAGCTCGTCCCGCTGCCGCCGGAGGTGAGCGCCGCGCAGGGTGCCGCGCTCATGCTGCAGGGGATCACGGCGCACTACCTGGCCGCGTCGACCTACCCGCTGCGCGAGGGGGACCGCTGCCTGGTGCACGCGGCGGCAGGCGGGGTGGGGCTGCTGCTGGTGCAGATCGCCAAG
>DASYJZ010000650.1:0-7967 GCA_035995965.1 Longimicrobium sp.
CATCAGCGGCGGCGGCCGGTGCAACGTTTTGCCGTCGCGGATGGAGCCGGGGCAGTACTTCACCGCCAGCTCGCGCAACTCCCTGAAGAAGATGCTGCTCTCCTGGCCCCTGGCGGAGCAGCGCCGCTTCTTCGAGGAAGAGGCGGCGATCCCGCTGGTGCTGGAGGCGGACTCGGGGAAGCTCTTCCCGGAGTCGAACCGCGCCCGCGACGTCCGCGACCGGCTGCTGGAGCTGGCACGGCGCGCCGGCGTCCGGATGCGCTTCGAGGCGTACGTCGTCGGCCTCGAGCCCCCGGTGGACGGCGGACCGTGGCGCGTGCGGCTGGAGGGCGGCGAAGCGGTGGAGGCTGCAAAGGTCGTGATCGCGACCGGCGGCCTCTCGGTGCCGCAGACGGGGAGCGACGGCACGGGGATCCGCATCGTGCGGCAGCTGGGGCACTCGCTGAACGAGACGTACGCCGCGCTGACGCCGCTCACATCCGAGCCGCCGGTCCATGCGCACCTCGCGGGCGTGTCGCTCACGGCGCACCTGGAGGCGCCCCTGGAGCGCGGCTCGCTGCAGGCCGAGGGCGGGTTCCTCTTCACCCATCGCGGCTACAGCGGGCCGTCGGTGCTCGACGTGTCGCATGCCGCCGTCCGCGCGCGCCGGCCGGCCGAGCAGCCCATCTACGCGCGTTGGACCGGGCTCGACGCGGCCGCGTGGGAGCGCCTGCTGCTGGACCGCTCGTCGGGGACGGTGCTGGCGCTCCTGCGCCGGCATCTCCCTGCCCGCCTGGCGGACACGCTGCTGGACGAGGCGGAGATCGACGAGGCGCGCACCCTCCCCCAGCTCCGCCGCGAGGAGCGCGCGCGGCTGGTGGAGAAGCTCACCCGCTACCGCCTCCCGTGGACCGGGGACGAGGGCTACAAGAAGGCCGAGGTCACCGGCGGCGGCGTGCCGCTGGGAGAGGTGGACCCGCGCACGCTGGAGAGCCGCGTCGCGCCCGGCCTCTTTCTCTGCGGCGAGATCCTGGACTGCTTCGGGCCGATCGGCGGATACAACTTCTGCTGGGCGTGGGCGACGGGCCGCGCGGCGGGGATGGGCGCGGCGGGAGGATGAGTTGTGATGTGCGGGTGGCGACCCTGATATCGGGTGCGTAGCGCCGAATCACCGCGAGGGGTCATTCTTTTTCAGGATTCGGCATCATAGGCAGACTGCCGATGATCCCGATGATGCAGCCGCGAAGGGGTCGCTCGCTGTTTGCGCGGCTCTTGCATCTGCTCGCCGCCGGCGGTTCGCGTCCAATCCCCACATCCATCCCCATGCGCTTCTTCGTGCCGAGGTCGGTGGGTGGCGCCGCGTTCAGCCTGGCGCTCTGCCTGGGGTCTCTCCACGCGCAGCAGCCGGCGCCCGTGGACAGCGCGCGGAGCTACACCATCGACACCCTCGCCGTGCGCGTGCTGCGGACGCCGCTGCCGCCGCTGCGGGCGCCGTTCGCCGTATCCGCCGTCGGCGGCGAGGGCGAGCGCGCGGCGAGGCCGGGGCTGGCGCTGAACGAGGCGCTGGCCGCCATTCCCGGCGTGCAGGTGGACAACCGCTACAACTACGCGCTGGGCGAGCGTATCTCCATCCGCGGGCTGGGGGCGCGGGCGCAGTTCGGGGTGCGCGGGGTGCGCGTGCTGCTGGACGGCCTCCCCGCCACCATGCCCGACGGCCAGACGCAGCTCAACCACGTCGACGTCGCCTCCCTCGGCGGCGCGGAGGTGGCGCGCGGGCCGGCGTCGGCGCTGTACGGCAACGCCGCGGGCGGGGTGATCCGCCTCTCCACGCCCGTGCCGCCGCCGGTGCCGCTCGCGTCCGAGTACCACGCCACGCTGGGGCAGGACGCGCTGCTGCGGCTCAACAGCTCGGCGGGCGGGACGCTGGGGCCGGCCAGCTACCGCGCCAGCCTCACCCGGCTCAAGTACGGGGGATACCGCCAGCACCAGTCCGCCGACAACTCGCTGGCCGGCTTCAACCTGGGGCTGGCGCGGGGCGCGAACACCCTGCGCGTGGTCTTCACCGCTGTCCGCTACGATGCGGAGAACCCGGGGGCGCTGTCGGACTCGGCGCTGCGCGCGGACCGCAGCCGCGCCGTACCGGCGAACGTGTCGCAGAAGGCGGGGGAAAAGGGGCGGCAGGGGCAGCTCGGGGTGACGTGGGAGCGCGCGGTCGGCGCCGGCTCGCTGGAGGTCACGGGCTACGGGCTGGCGCGCTCGATCGACAACCCCATCGCCATCCGCTGGATCGACCTGGACCGCGGGGCGGGCGGCGCGCGCGCCGTGATGACGGGAGGGCTGGGGACGGTGCTGCGGTGGACGGGCGGGGCGGAGTGGGAGCTGCAGCGCGACCATCGCGTGAACCACGAGAACCTGGCGGGCGCGCGCGGCGCCGAGCTGCTGAACCAGGTGGAGCGCGTGAGCTCGCTCGGCACCTTCGCCGAGCTCTCGGCCGGCGCGGGGCCGGTGGAGGTGCTCGGCGCGCTGCGGCACGACCTCTTCCGCTTCTCGGTGCGCGACCGGCGGGTGACCGCGACCGATCCCGACGACTCCGGCGCGCGGAGGCTGCATGCGTGGAGCCCGACGCTGGGGGTGAGCGTGTCGGCCGCGCCGTGGCTGGCGGTCTACGGGAACCTGGCGACCTCGTTCCAGACGCCGACGACCACGGAGCTCGCCAACCGGCCGAGCGGCGCCGGCGGCTTCAACCCGGAGCTCGGCCCCGAGCGGACGCACTCGCTGGAGGTCGGCGCGAAGGCCAGGCGCGGCACGGCGTGGGTCGAGCTGGCGGCGTATCGGGCGCGCATCGACAGCATGCTGATCGGCTACGAGCTGGCGGGGTTCCCGGGGCGGCAGTTCTACCGCAACGCAGGCCAGGCGCAGCACCGCGGCTTCGAGGCGGGCGCCGGGGTGCGGGCGCTCTCCGCGCTGACCGTGCGCGCGGCGTACACCTGGACCGACGCGCGCTTCCGCCGCTACGTCGTCGGCACGACGAACCTGAGCGGGAACCGCGTCCCTGGCATCGCCCCGCACCGGCTGGACGCGACGGCGTACTGGCGGCCGGCGCGCGGCCCATTCGCCGGCGTCGACCTGCGCCACGAGAGCGCCACCCCCGTCGCGGACAACGACGCGGCGGGGCTGCTGGCCTCGCCCGCCTACACCGTGGTGGACGTGCGCGGGGGATGGACGGAGCTGCACGGCGGACGCTTCCGCCTGTCGCCGAGCCTCGGGATCACGAACCTGCTGGGGGTCGACTACAACACCTCGGTGGTGGTGAACGCGGCGCGAGGGCGGTTCTACGAGCCCGGGCCGGGACGATCGTTCTACGCGGGGGTGGAGGTGAAGCTCGGGGGCGGGGGGTGAGGAGACGGGCGGACGAGGGGGGACGGGGCGAATAAATTCGCGGCAACAACTACGCGAAGTCCGCCTGCGCGGACTACAGCCGGTGGTGCAGCTGAAGGCAGGTGGCGCGCGACTGGCGTTCAGGCTGCCGCGACGGGGGGGAAGTGCAGCGGCGACCCTGATGGCAGGATCGCCGCTACAAACGTCGACGACGATCTCAAGAGGGCCGTTACTCCCCGCTGCGGACGCGCAGGGCCGTTCCCCAACGGTCGCGCACCACGCCGCCGCGCGGCGCGTCCTCGACTGCGTCCCCCGCGCCCGACAGGCTCGCGAGCGCGGCACCCGCGTCGCCGGGGGTGGGGACGATGATCTCCCATTCGAGGAGCCGGGCGTCGTCGCCGCCGGCCGGAGTGGCGCCGGCGGCCCATGTGTTCACACCCAGGTGATGGTGGTAGCCGCCGGCGGAGAGGAAGAGCGCCCCGGGGTAGCTCCACACCACCTGGTCCAGGCCGAGCCCCCGGTGGTAGAACGCCGCCGCCTCTTCCAGGTCGCCGACGTGCAGGTGCACGTGGCCGACCTTCGTCCCGGCGGGCATCCCCGTCCACCGCTCGCCGCCCGCGGCGCGGACGATGTCGGCCAGGTCGAGCGGCTCGGTGGCCATCGTGATCTGCCGGTCCTCGATGCGCCAGGTGGCGCGCGGGCGGTCGGCGTACACCTCGATTCCGAGCCCGTCGGGATCCTGCAGGTAGAGCGCCTCGCTCACCCGGTGGTCCGACGCGCCGGCACGCTCGCCGATGTCGGCCAGGTGTGCCACGAAGCGCCCCAGCGAGGCGCGGTCGGGGAGAAGGATGGCGAAGTGGTAGAGCCCCAGCCGTCCGCGCCGCGGTACCGGCGTGGCGCCGGGCTTCTCGTGGAACTCGACCAGCGGCGCGTCGTCGCCGTGCGCGCCGAGCACGGCGTCGGCGCCGGAGCGGCTCAGCACGCGGAAGCCGAGGGCGCGCTGGTAGTAGTCCAGCGAACGCTCGAGGTCCGCCACCTGCAGCCGCACCCGTCCGAGCCGAATCTCGGCCGGCAGCCGGTATCCGCTCGGCGCGATTCCGACGTCCGAAAGCGTATCCATCATCATTCTGTCCTTCTCGAATCAGTAAAAGACAATCGCACGCAGAGCCGCGGAGCCGCAGAGAATTGCGCTTTCTCTCTGTATCCGCGGCCCTGCGTGAGACCTTTCGTCAGGAGTTCGTGCGGCGCCGCCCGAGGTTGGCGTCGATCGACCACTCCCCGGGACCCGCCAGCGCGAGCGCCACGCACGACGCCAGCAGCGAGAGCGGGAACTCGACGCCCATCGGGTTGAAGAAGCCGGCCTTCAGGTGCACCAGCAGGATCGCGCCGCACATGTTGAGCGCGAGCAGCAGCGCCACCACGCGGGTGAGCAGCCCGAACACCAGCGCGATCCCGCCGAAGAACTCCAGGAGCGCGATCGCCGGGCCCACGATCCCGGGCATGGGCACGCCCATCCCGCCGAACGCCTGGGTGACGCCCGCGAAGCCGAAGACGAACAGCTTCTGCGCGCCGTGCGCGATGAAGATGGCGCCCACCACCACGCGCAGCACGGCGAGCGCGGCGTTGAGGCGGTCTGCCGGAGGAGTGACGCTGACGGCCATGGTTCCCTCTGCGTTTGAGTGTGAGTACTGCCGGTGAACCAACGGCGGATGCGACTTTCCGCACCCGGTGTTACAACACTTGTTTCCGCGACGCTCAGTCGGCTTCGCGAAGCCGGGCCAGCAGACCGATCAGGCTCCGCAACTCGCCCTCGTCGAGGAGGCCCAGGCGGCGCCGGTGCAGCGCGTCGATGGGCGCGTCCAGCTCGGCGACCACGCGCAAACCCTGGTCCGTGATGCGCGTGGTCACGAAGCGGCGGTCCGCGGCGTCGCGCTCGCGGCGGATCAGGCCGGCGGCCTCCATGCGGTCCAGCAGCCGGCTCGCGTCCGGCACCTGCGAGACCAAGCGCTCGCGCACCTCGTTGCGGCACAGCCCACCTTCGCCCGCGCCGCGCAGGATGCGAAGCGCGTTGTACTGCGTGCGGGTGATGCCGTACGGCTTCAATACCTCGGCCACGGCGTGGCCCAGGATGGCCGCCATGCGCTCGATGCTGAGGTGCGCCTCCTGCTCCAGGCTCGCGAAGGGCCGTGTCTGCTTGATCTCGTCACGGAGCGTGGTGGTCATGACGAAGAAGGTATGTGTTGCAACACTCAATGTCAACCGTGCCGCCGTCCCGAGCGTTGCGCCTCACGGGCGGCGGGCGTAATCTGCTGGCCTCCTACCCTTGCCGGAACTGGGGGCCCACCCCCCTCGGAAACCAGGGAACATCGCGTGCTCAAGCGGCTGCTTGCGGGCAACTGGCTCAACTTGCTGCTGGTGTTCGTGCCGGTGGCCATGGTGCTGGAATACGGCGTCCACGCGACGCCGACCGTGGTGTTCATCGTCTCCTGCCTGGCGGTGATCCCACTGGCGGGGCTGATGGGGCACGCCACCGAGAAGCTCGCCGAACGCCTGGGCGAGGGGGTGGGCGGGCTGCTGAACGCCACCTTCGGCAACGCGGCGGAGCTGATCATCGCCATCATCGCGCTGCGGGCCGGGCTCTTCGACCTGGTGAAGGCGTCGATCACCGGCTCCATCATCGGCAACATCCTGCTGGTGTTCGGACTGAGCACGCTCACCGGCGGGCTGCGCTACACCACGCAGAAGTTCAACGCGACCGCCGCCTCGTCCGGCAGCACGCTGCTGGTGCTGAGCGCGGTGGGGATGCTGATCCCCGCCGTGTTCCACGGCATCGTGGGGAACACGGCGCGCACCGCCGAGCACAACCTGAGCCTGGAGATCGCGTGCGTGCTGATCGTGACCTACGCGCTGAGCCTGGTGTTCACGCTCAAGACGCACCGGCACCTGTACGTGGGCGACGTGAAGATCGAGGAAGACGAGCCGGGCGACGTACACCCCGGGCCCATGTGGAAGCCCGTGCTGCTGCTGGTCGCCGCCACCGCGGGGATCGCGGTGATGGCCGAGTTCCTGGTGGGCGCCGCCACCGAGACGGCCGAGGCGCTGGGGTGGAGCGAGGTGTTCGTGGGGGTGATCGTGGTCGCCATCATCGGCAACGCGGCGGAGCACTCCACCGCGGTGCTGATGGCGCTCAAGAACAAGATGGACGTGGCGATCAACATCGCCGTGGGCTCGTCGATCCAGGTGGCGCTCTTCGTGGCGCCGGTGCTGGTGCTGTTGAGCTACGCGATCGCCCCGAACCCCATGGACCTGATCTTCACGCCGCTGGAGGTGCTGGCGGTGGCCGTGTCGGTCCTCATCATGGCCCAGGTGGCCGGCGACGGCGAGAGCCACTGGATGGAGGGTGTGCAGCTCCTCGCCGTCTACGCCATCCTCGGCATCGCCTTCTTCTTCCTCCCCGTCGCGCACTGAACAAACAGAAACAGAATTCTCTCACAGGGGTCACAGGGGTCACGGGGGACGGCGTAGCCCTCCTCTGCCGTCCGTGGTTGGGACAAAGGAGCCGAACTGCCCAAGTCAGCCGCTGGTGGCGACGTCGCCCGCAACGCGTCGGAGGTCGTTCCCAACGGCCGAAGGCTGAGCGAGCTGCCTGGGATCTTCGCGTCACTCCCGCGGCGCAGTGAAGAAGAAGCCGCTTCCTTTGCCGCGGATCTCGACGCAGCCCGCGACGAACTGGCGCAGACTCCGGCTTACGACCCGTGGGAGTCGTGATTCAACGATAGGTGTCACGGACAACGCAGGGCTGTCCCCGTGAGCCCTGTGAACCCTGTGAGAGCCAATCTGTTGGGTGATTTCGTCCGCGCGGCGGATGCGTTAGATTGTCGGCGTTCCGACACGGCGGCGCCCCGAGCGGGCGCCGTCTGCGTTGTGTGAGGCGGTCTTTCCCGCGGGTCCCCTGATGGTTCTTCCGAGCGCGCCGGGCGAGTACGACGCGGTGGTGATCGGCAGCGGCTTCGGTGGGTGCATGGCCGCGCTGGAGCTGGTCGACGCCGGCCTGCGCGTGCTCATGCTGGAGCGCGGCGGCTGGGTGGAGCGCGGCCCCGCCAACTGGAGCGGCGAGGGCGCCTTCGTGCGCACCCCGTTCTACGCGGCCGACTCGGCCTTCGAGGTGCTCGGAGGCAGGGCCGCGGGGGGCGAGCGCCTCTGCACCTGCGTCGGCGGGCCGTCGGTGTTCTACGGCGGCGCCAGCTTCCGCTTCCGCGAGCGCGACTTCGAGGCGGCACCGGAGATCGCCGGCGGATCGGGCGCGGCGTGGCCCGTCGACTACGCCGAGCTCGAGCCGTTCTACACGCGCGCCGAACGGGTGCTGGGAGTGGCGGGGGAGGTCGGCTTCGACCCCACCGAGCCGCCGCGGAGCGCGCCGTATCCCCAGCCGCCCGCCGTGCTGAGCGACGCGGCCAAGAAGATCGCGGACGCCGCGCGGTCGCTGGGGCTGCACCCGTTCCGGATCCCCCTGGCGCTGAACCGCGCGGCCGAGCAGGGCCCGCTGTGCGTCGCCTGCACCACCTGCGACGCCTTCGCCTGCGCCATCTCCGCGAAGAACGACCTGGCGG